>JAUWZC010000078.1 GCA_030615565.1 Desulfobacteraceae bacterium
ACCAGTAGCTGTCCCAACGCCACAGGCAAATGCAAAGACCTTCTTGTCTTCTACCAGTTCTTTGGCAATGGCCTTTGTTTTGGGGGGTTGATAGGCATCATCCCTTAGAAAGTATTTTATCTTCCTGCCATGGATTCCGCCTTCCTCGTTGATAATTTTAAATAAGAGCCCTGTTCCCCTGGCAACTGCTCCCCAGAGAGCAGCAGGTCCTGTTTGGGGGCCCCATTGGCCGATCCTGATCTCTGTATCAGTGACTCCTCTTTCTGCCCGTGCAACAGGAATGATAGCCAAAGATAAGACCATTACGCAATACAACATAATAACCAAGTTACTCTTTTTCATTTTCTTCCCTCCTTTAATTTGTTGTTAGTTGTTAATGGTTTCTTTTGTCCGTTTCTAAAGTTCATCATCCTTTATAGGAAAGCGGACCATCTATTTTCTTTTGTACATGGCTTCAATCAGGTCACTGAAGGCCTCATTCACATATTTTCTTTTTACCTTCATAGTCGGAGTGACCTCTCCATCTTCCTCATAGAGTCTCTTGGGAAGGATCGTAAATTTTTTGACCTGCTCCACACGCGAGAGGGCCTCATTCACCTTGTCCACCTCACCCTGGATCAATTTTATGATCTCGGGGCTCTGGGTGAGGTCTTTGTACGTGGAGAACTGAATTTTATTATCCTGGGCATATTTGACTACGTTGTCCTCATCAATCATGATCAGGCTCGTTATGAATCTTCTGTTATCCCCAATAATAACGGCGTCATTTATGTATGGACTGAATTTCAGCTTATTTTCTATGTACTGGGGCGTAATATTCTTACCGCCAGCAGTTACAATGATATCTTTTTTCCTGTCTGTTATCTTAAGGTAGCCATCTTCATCTAATTCTCCCACATCCCCTGAGTAGAGCCATCCGTCCTTTAAGGTCTCTGCGGTAGCCTCAGGGCTTTTGTAATATCCTTTGAACACACCCGGCGATTTCACCAGTATCTCCCCATCTTCTGCTATTTTTACTTCTACGCCTGTAAGAGGGGGGCCCACGGTTCCAAACTTTAGCTTGCCAATCCTTGAGACAGAGGTAACCCCTGTACCCTCGGTCTGGCCATAAGCCTCAATGAGATTGACCCCAATGGACTGGAAAAAATGGAGCACATCCGACGATATAGGAGCAGCAGCTGTAATGGCTATCTTCATGCGGTCAAATCCCAATCTCTCTTTTAATTTTCTAAAGACTGCTAGGTAAGCAAGTCGATATAAAACCTCGAGGTAGAACGGAACAGGCTTGAGGTTCATTTTCAATGAGGTCCGTTTCTGCCCAATCTTGAGGGCGATGTAAAAAACAAGCCTTTTAAACCAGGTGGCGTCCGACATCCTGATATAGACAGCAGAAAGATATTTTTCCCAGATTCGGGGAACAGCATATCCAACCGTTGGGGATATCTCCTTCATATTATCTGTAACTGTATCCAAACTCTCAATAAAATTGACGGTGCCACCATGGGTGATATGGAAAATCACTGAAAAGAGTCGCTCAAATACATGGCAAAGGGGAAGGTAAGACAACACCTCATCTGTATCTTCCAAGGGAATAACACTTTTGACGGCCTCTCCCATCCAGGTGACGTTTCCGTGGGTCAGCATGGCGCCCTTGGGGGGGCCTGTAGTGCCTGAGGTATAGATGAGGGCCGAAAGATCATCAGGCGTCACCTCGGCCATCCGTTTCTCAAACATATCGGGGTCTTTTTGGACGATTTGTCCTCCTATCTTAAGCAGTTCGGCGTATGTCATGACCATGGGGTCCTTAAAGTGTCTGAGCCCCTCCAGATCCCATACGATTACCTTCTTCAAAAAGGGTATCTTATCCCTGAAGTTCAGCCACTTATCAAGCTGCTCCTCGTTTTCTACAAAGAAGAATTTGGATTCCGAATTCTCAATCACATACTCAACCTGGGGCCAGGCGTTAGTGGCATAGATACCAACAGACACACCGCCAGTGCACTGGATACCCAGGTCAATGATCACCCACTCAGGACAATTATCACCGATAATGGATACACGATCTCCCTTTTCAAGGCCTATGGATATGAGGGCCGATCCCACATGTTGAGCCAGCCTATAGTATTCATTCCAGGAGATGTCATGCCAGAGGCCATATTCCTTTTCGCGCATGGCCACCCAGTCTCCATGTTTTTGTACCATCTGTTTGAAAACCTGCGGAACAGTCTTGAAAGTCATGCTCAATTTATCTCCACCGCTTTTGCCTTTTCCACCGTTGATAGCCCTTGGCCGATTCTGTTTGTTTTACCCCGAGATAGAATTCCTTCACATCTTCGTCCTCCATGAGATCAGCTGCCTTCCCTTTCATGACGAAGCGTCCATTTTCCAATATCAAACCAACATGGGCAATTTTTAAGGCCATCCTTGCATTCTGCTCTACCAGGAGTATGGTAATGCCCTCTTCGTTTATTTTTTTTATTATAGCAAATATTTCCTTAACCAGGATAGGTGAAAGCCCCAAGGATGGCTCATCCAAAAAGAGCAGTTTGGGCCCGTTCATCAAGGCCCTCCCAATTGCCAGCATCTGCTGTTCACCTCCGGACAATGTTCCGGCAAGCTGGCCCTCTCTTTCCTCGAGGACTGAAAAATAACCGTAGATCCTCGTGAAGTCCTGTTTGATACCAGCCCGGTCATGTCTGCAGTAGGCGCCCATAAGGAGATTTTCCCTGACCGTTAGCTCATCAAAGATCTCCCGCCCTTCTGGCACATAAGAGATGCCCAACCTCACTAACTGTTCAGGATCCTTACGGTCAATCCTCTTTCCCATAAACTCAATAGTGCCTTTGTCTGGTTGATCCTCGATTAAACCCATCACTGTCTTGAGGATAGTCGATTTTCCTGCCCCATTGTTTCCTAAGATAGCAGTTATGGTACCCTCTTCAAGAGACAGAGAAACACCTCTCAAGGCATAGATGAGCCCATAGAAAGTCTCGATATTTTTGATTTCAAGAAATGCCATTCCTAGACTTCTTCTTCTCCTAAATACGCCTTCAGAACCTCAGGATTGTTCTGAACCTCTTCAGGAATCCCTTCACATAATGGTTTGCCAAAGTTTATGGCCAGAATCCTGTCTGATATATCCATAACCATCCTCATATCGTGTTCAATTAAGAGGATGGTTACCCCAAGTTCGTCCTGTATATCCTTAACCCAAAAGATGAGATCCTGCTTCTCTTCTGTGTTCATGCCGGCCGAAGGTTCATCCAAGAGTAGAAGCTCAGGCTCCAGAGCCAGGGCCCTCCCCAACTCGATAAGCTTCTGGGTTCCGTACGGAAGGCCACCAACAAACTGGTTTCGGGCAGCTTGTAAGTCTAACAAGTCAATGATCCGCTCTACCCGCTCCCGGTGTTTTATCTCTTCGCGGGCTGCCTTTGATTTTCGCCTGAAGAAGGTAGCCCCACTGAACACCCCTGTGCTAATATGAATATGCCTGCCAAGCATCAGGTTTTCCATTGTTGTCATTCTGGAGAAGAGCTCGATGTTCTGAAAGGTGCGAGCAATACCCTTCCTGGCGATCTTGTGAGGCTTTAGTCCTGTTATCTCCTCACCCTTGAAGATCATTTTACCACTATTTGGCGTATAGAGACCGTTAATACAGTTAAAGATGGTCGTTTTGCCGGCACCGTTAGGGCCGATGATAGAAAAAATGGATTCCCTAGCAAGCTTAAAGCTAACATTATCAACGGCCTTCAAGCCACCAAAAGCGACTGTCAGATTATAAATACTAAAAAAATCTGGTTCTATTTGTTTTTCAATAGCATCCATGAAAAGTCTTTAGATTCTTACAGTTTCAGTATAAGAGATTATCTCTCAGAATGGTTAACTTGTTATTATTAAAAGCCTTTTCGTTGTCGGTTAAACGGTTACGGTTAATCAGCAACGCAACCGCCTGACGTTAAACGAAACGAGCGGCGCAAACAGATAACGAATAACGAATAATGTAAAGAACCAGTTTGGTAATTCCTTCATTATCTTAAAATTTCAAATATCTTTGGCTAGTATTTAACCAATTAAACCCTTCTAACATAGTGCTTGGCAAAAAGGCCACTTGGCTTGAAGCAGAGAACCAGGACAATGATCAAAAAAGCCACTATAGATTTAAATTGCAAAGAAACATATCCTCCAAATAGGGTTTCAATGATACCAAGGAGATATCCTCCAATAGCAGAACCAACCAGGGTAGTCATACCACCCAGAACAGCAGCAGCAAAACCTTTGAGCAGAGGATCCATCATCAAATTCGGATCCAGAGTAGCTATGGGCGCCAACATCATCCCAGCCACAGCACCAATAAAGGAACTCATACCCCAGGTTATGGATAATATTCTATTGGCCCTGATGCCATTTATCCTGGCGGCTATCATGTTCTGCTGGGTAGCTTTCATGGCAATACCCACCTTGGTATATTTAAAGAAAAGAAAGAGAATAAACATTAGAAAAAGGGCAACAAAAAGTGTAGCGATATTCAGGTGACTGGCTACAGCTTGGCCTAAATTAACTATGTCAAAGTCTGAAACAGGAAAAGGGAAGCTCTTTTGATCTGCTCCCCATTTCCAGCTTGCAAGACCATAAAGCATCATCTCAAATCCGAGGGTAATAAGGATTAGACTTAGGACATTGGGATCCTTTGCCCTCCTTAAGAAAACAAACTCTAAAAATGCCCCTAATGCAACAGCAAATCCCAAGGCCCCAGTAAATGAAACAATAAAGCTTTGGCCATAGGTATCAAGGAACATAAATGCGATAAAGGTGGAAATCATGGCCATTTCACCCTGGGCAAAGTTGGGTACCTCTGAGGTTTTATAGATAATTACCATGGCCAGGGCAACCAGCGCATAGATACTCCCAATAGAGATGCCGCTTACTAAAAGCTGTAGAAACATGATTTGTTACCTTTCCGGTAAGTGAGCTAAAGTGCCTAAAATTATAAGTGCCTAAAGGTGAAAAAGAAAAGATGATTTAAGTAATTGAATTTATATTATTAATTACTTTAAACCAATATTTTGTCACATTGGCTTCATTTTTATAAGCCGTGCTTTTGGGCCCCATTTACTTCTCAAAAGTTTTGCCAAAAGAAGTCTCGGGTAATCCTATCCATAACTTTAGGCACTTTAGACACTTTAGCTCACTTTAGGCACTTTAATTAAAACGGCCATGTTTTCCAATAAATCTTTGTTCTTATCCAGAAGCCGTAGAGACCCAGAGGCTCAAAAACTACAATTAAAACAATTATTAAGCCAAGGAAGATGCTTGCTATATTGTGTATACCCGTGACACTCATCCAGTTCTCTGAAACAGTCATTAAAAGCTCCCCGATATAGGGTAAATCCTGAACCTTATCTAGCATTAGGATTAACTAGGTCATCACAACCCCGCCCATAATGGAACCAAATATGGTCCCAACTCCTCCTACAATAACAAATGCCAGGAAATAGATCGAAAGAATAAAATTAAAGCTACTCGGGTTGATAAAGCCAAGCATAAATGCCATCAATCCTCCAGCAATGCCTGTATAAAATGCGCTTATGGCAAAGGCCAGGGTCTTATAGTAGGTCAGGTTCACACCCATTGTCTGGGCAGCGATGTCTGAATCCCTTATAGCAATGAAGGCTCTGCCAACCTTTGTTTTCATGAGGTTCCTGGCAGCCATGGTGAGAAGAAAGGTAATGGTTATGATTATGAAGTAGAGCTCTCTGTCGCTCGAAACAGAGTATAGGCCAAATAGTTTAAGGGGAGGGGCCTGTATTCCCATCCTCCCTCCGAAAAATGCCCAGCGACCTATTAACTGAGTAATGGCCATACCGAAACCGAGAGTAGCAATAGCGAGATATGGGCCTACTAACCTGAGGGCAGGGATACCAAGGATAAAACCAAAAAGGGCGGAAATGGCGCCACCACCAATAAGTGCAATGAGAAATGGGAAAGAAAGCTTGCTCATTAAAAGAACGGTGGTAAAGGCCCCTATGGCAAAGAATCCGGCATGGCCGAGAGATATCTGGCCGGTATAGCCTACCAACATATTCAATCCGACAGTAACAAGAACGTTGATGGCCATATAATTGGCCATGTAGATATAATAATTAGACGCCAGAAATGGAAAGGTAATTAGGGCAGCTATGAACATCAAGAACCAGAACCAGAGTGCCCTGCTGTCGAGGAGCTGAATATCCTCGTAATAATCCCTCTTTATGTCCACAGTGGGTGTCCTTTAATTACCCTCTCTTGTTTCGTAAACCTTTTTTTCAATGAAAATCCTGACCAGTTCTGTGTCCAGTTTGCCATTCTTGGCCTCTTCTTTCAGGATGGCCAGGGAATTTATAGGGTCCATACTTTTTTTATATGGTCTATCCTTGGCTATTAATGCCTCATATATGTCAGCTACAGTGATTATTCTGGTCTGAATAGGAATATGATCGGCTTTAACATGTTTTGTATATCCGGAACCATCAAGCATTTCATGATGTCCGGCAGCAAAAACAGGTACCATTTTTAAATGTCCACTAAATGGTATATTATTAACTATGTTTTCAGTGTGAGTCACATGTGATTGGATTTCTTCTATCTCGTTTTTTGTTAGGTTACCTTTTCTTACGGAAAGGTTTTCGTATTCAAAATCAGTTAAATAGTTTCCTTTTTTCCCTTCAAGATCTAAATACTTTTTTTGGTAGATTTCCTCTAAATGCTTAATACTCGAATCTGTTAAAAGATTGCTTGTATTAATTTTCTTTATAAAGGCTAATTTCTCATCAATTTGCTTTATCCGAGCCTTTAGTTCTTTATCTAATTCTCTTATCTCTGTTGCGCTTTCTTCTTTGCTATGAAATGATTTTAATTTTTTTTCTTGAGTTTCAGTAATTGCTGAAGCTTTGATATTTTCAAAACGACTGATCAGGGCATCCATTTCGGCATCTGACAAGTGGGTCCTTTTATCAAGCACCCATTCCCTGACACCAATTTTACCTATATCGTGAAGCCACGCTGCATAATTGAGCTCTTCAAGTTGGGCAGGGCTAAAGGAGATATTGGCGTAGAGTCCCTCATGTGTGTCGTTTATGGCCTGGGCTAAGTCCATAGTATACTTTGCGACCTGCCTGGAATGTCCAGCTGTGAAGGGGCTTCTGGCATCTATGGCTGATACTGAATACCGAATAAGGGCCTCAAAAACATCCTTTATCTCTTTTAGAAGCTGTGCATTTTTTATTGCAACGGCTGCTTGTGAAGCTAAGGATGAAACAAGGGATTCTATTTTGGTGTCAAAAGAAACAACTTTTCCCTGGCTATTGGTTGAGTTTATAAGTTGAAGAACACCGATTATTTTACCCTCTGTGTCTTTCATTGCCACTAAAAGCATTGATTTGGTTCTGTATTTGTTTCTTATATCAAAGTCTCGGTTAAACTCAAAACCAACCTCTGGAGATAGATTATAAACATCAGCAATATTGAGATTTTCTGCAGTGATGGCAACATATCCGGCTATGCTATTTTTGGTGAGAGGAAGAGAGTAAGGTTTAAATGTTTCTGATTTCAGATCGGCTCTTTTTTTCAGGGTATCGTTCTGAGCAACCTCAAAATTCAGACAATTTTTATCATGATCAACAAGGTAGAGGCTGCCTGCATCAGCATTGGTGAAATTGCGGGCCTCCTTTACAATTAATCCCAACAAACGGCCTAAATTTGTTTCACTTGATAAGGCAACCCCGATTTTATTCAAGGCCTCAAGTCTTTTTCTAATATCTTGAGAGTGGTACATTGCGGCTTCTTATTTTATAAAGATGAGATAATTTTCACTTAGGTTAGGAAGATATATAACTTTAAATAACTTTTCAAGCTTAATTACCGCTTTTTCACTTGACATATTAGTGTTTGTTGGGTTTCTTGGGTTTATTGCTTGCCCACCACCTGCCAGCAATGCTACGCAATGCGAGGCGGGGAGATAGGCGGGAGTTAATAGGATTTACATGCTAGACGATCTTGAAAAAAGAATTATTCATTACCTTCAAGGAGATCTTCCTTTAACAGCGAGACCTTTTGCTGTTTTAGCAGAAAGAATTGGAATAAATGAAGAAGAATTACTTGATAGGATCAAATCACTAAAAGAGCAAGGCATGCTCAGACGATTGGGGGCGACCCTTTATCATCAACGGGCTGGGTTTAAAGCAAATGCCATGGTTGCCTGGTATGTGCCTGACGATAAAATAGACGAAACAGGATTTTTAATGGCAACCTTTAAGGAGGTTAGCCATTGCTACCAGCGAAAAATCCAAGAGAAATGGAGATATAATCTCTTTACTATGGTCCATGGTAAAAGCAAAAAAGATTGCCAAGACATTGTCAGAAGAATTGCAGAGAAGACAGGGATAAAGGAGTATATTCTCCTTTTAACCCTTAAGGAGTATAAAAAGACTAGTCCAGGATATTTTTAAATCAAATTGCTAATTATTCAGCCACAAAGCCACAAAGACCCAAAGAGAAGATGTGAATAAAGGAGTTTTCTCATTAACTTCGATGCGCCACGCATTAATGCGCCTGCGGCGCATTAAAAAAGCTATTATAAAGAATGATTCTATAATCTTGGTGTCTTGGTGCCTTGGTGGCAAGATACCTGAGTAGTTACTCAAATTGTTATGAGAAACAGGTCCAAAGAACTTTTTTTAAAGGCACAGAAGATTATTCCCGGTGGTGTGAATAGTCCAGTGAGGGCTGGCCGGGCTGTGGGCGTTGACCCTCCTTTTATCAGGAGGGCAGATGGCTGTTATTTATGGGATATAGAGGGAAAGAGATATATTGATTATGTTTGTTCCTGGGGGCCAATGATACTAGGGCATAGGCATCCAGAGGTAATTCAGTCAATCAGTGATGCATTAGAGAATGGGACTAGTTATGGTGCTCCCACTGAGCTGGAGCTTAATCTTGCAACAATGATCGTTGAAACTATACCTTCAGTTGAAATGGTTAGAATGGTCAACTCTGGTACAGAGGCTACTATGAGCGCTATTCGTTTGGCGCGGGGATTTACTGACAGGGACATGATTATTAAATTCGATGGCTGTTATCATGGCCATAATGATAGCAGCCTGGTTAGTGCTGGTTCAGGATTGGCTACCTTTGGCATACCTGGCAGTCCTGGAGTCCCGGCTGACTTAGCAAGACTTACTATTTCGCTCCCATTTAATAGTTTAGAGGCTGTAGAGGAGACAGTTGAAAAATTTGGCAACCAGATAGCTGCTGTCATTATAGAGCCTATTGCCGGGAACATGGGGGTTGTATTACCAGAGGAAGGATTTTTGGAAGGCCTAAGAAAGATCACGAGAGAAAATGGTACCCTTCTTATATTCGATGAAGTTATAACAGGATTCAGGGTAAGCCCCGGGGGGGCCCAAGAGCTTTATAATATTATGCCCGATCTCACGTGTTTAGGCAAGATAATTGGTGGCGGTCTTCCAGTAGGGGCATATGGAGGGAGAAGGGATATCATGTCCCAGGTCGCCCCTGATGGTAATATCTATCAAGCAGGAACACTGTCAGGTAATCCATTGGCTATGGCTGCAGGCATGGCAACATTAATGATTTTAAAGAATAAGGAAATTTATGCTAAATTAGAGGGAAAATCGAGATTTCTCTTCTCTAGCCTCAAAGATGCAGCTAAAAAAGCAGGAGTGGATATAGTTATCAATAGGGCAGGATCAATGGGTTCTATCTTTTTTACTAAATCCCCAGTTGTTAATTTTAACTCAGTTAAGG
>JAUWZC010000295.1 GCA_030615565.1 Desulfobacteraceae bacterium
TGGATTTTGAACACCTGCCCCGTTAAATAGTGTGATTATTGAAATGTGCCATTATTATTCACGTAAGATTGTCTATAAATATAGGTATCTAAAAGTTCTCATTTAACGGGGTAAAAATTTTGTGCTTGCCCGCCCTGGCGCGACGTTGCTCAAACATAGTGAGGTCATTGCAGTATTTTGAAACTGAATTCTATATACATTTACCTTGCAAGCCAGGTCTGGGCCAGGGATTAGGATTTCGACCTGCCCGCCCATGCCTTCCTGCCAGAAATCTCTGGCCTCTTTTGCTTGGCTATAGCAGGCAGGCTTCGCAAAATGAGGTAGACAGGGCAATGGCAGGCGGGTATTAGAATTTAGGATTTATCATTTAAACTGTGCCCAATTAATTTAGGCGTTTATTACAATATGGTGAACTTTAGACAGGCCATTATATCTCAATTCTTACTCATCAGATGGTTTACCATCTTTTCTAAACCATCCAAGCTGATTTCGAACATTGGAAAGATCTGTCTTACAACATTAATGGACCTTGTGTAGGGCCACTCTATAGATGATTTAGGATTAAGCCAGACAGAATGCCGAAAGATACTGGCGAGAAATTGTAGCCTTTCTATACTCGGCTTACCACTCCTTTCCTCTATATGGATTGATCCATCTGTGGTCATTATTTCATAGGGGGCCATACTGGCATCTCCTACAATAATAAACCTGGTTTCCGGGTCCATCCTGGCAAATTCATCTAATGGGTGTGGTTTTGAACACCGTGGAGGATCTGCCCAAAGATAATCATATATAGTATTGTGAAAGAAAAAGGTCTTCAGATCTTTAAACTGACTCTTTGAATAATCAAAGAGGCTCTGAACAATGCCAATATATGGATCCATTGACCAACCACCATTATCTATAGCCAAAATAATCTTGAGCCTATCTTTTAAACTCCGTTCAAAGATGATTTCGATCTCTCCCGCATTCTTCATGGTTTGATAGATTGTTTCATCAATATTGACCCGATCCTTAGGTCCGGTTGGTATCATATTTCTCAATCTCTTAAGAGCCTCTCCCATATGCTGGCGGGTGAGAGGGCCTTGTTGAGAGTAATCCCTGTATCTCCTGTCCATTGCGACCTTGACAGCCGATTTATTCCTGGACATGCCCCCAACCCTCATACCACCAGGATGATATCCAGAATGACCCACAGGAGAAGTCCCCCCGGTGCCTATCCATTTGTTTCCACCATGGTGGGCTTCAGTCTGCTCTTTTAATCTTTCAAGAAAGTAGTCAATGAGCTCTTCTGGGCTCAAATGAGCAAGAGACTCTTCATCAATTCCAAGGGCATCTGCAATAGCCTGTGGATCTTTTAACCAAGCATCTAACAGGGCCTTGGCCGCCTCGGTTAGATCAAACTTAGTAGGATCAGTGAGCTCGACCCCTTTGAAATGATGGGCAAATACCTGATCAAAGAGGTCAAAATAACGCTCGCTTTTTATAAGTATTGACCGTGCAGATATATAGAAATCATCGACAGAGTTGATCAAACCTTTGCTCAGGGCCTTCTGTAACCTCAGAAATGATGTGGGTGTAACAGGCACACCTACCTGGCGCAATGTATAAAAAAATTCAGTAAACACCTTCTATAACCTAAACCTAGATACAGCCCTCTGGGCTATTGTATAATCCGGGCTTTTCTTAAATAAAACACCCAGATAGGGGATATCACCTTTTATCAAGTCCTTCACCCTAAAATCAGGATCGGCATACATTGCTCTGATCCAGTTTATGAGTTCCCTTGTGGCCGGTTTCTTTTCCACTTCCTTAAACTCTCTGAGCCTGTAAAAGGCGTTCACAGCACTATCGAGCAGATCCTGGCTTATATCAGCAAAATGAACCTGCACAATCTCTCGCATCATATCAGGCTCAGGAAAGGCTATATGATGAAAATTACATCTTCCCAAAAACGGATCTGAGAGATCCTTTTTTGCATTAGATGTAATAACTATCACCGGCCGATTCGTTGCTCTAATAGTTTTATCAATCTCGAGGATATCAAACTCCATCTGATCCAGCACATCAAGCATATCATCCTGGAAATCAGTATCTGCCTTGTCTATCTCGTCTATTAAAAGAACTGCCCTTTCATCTGAGACAAAGGCTTGACCGATTTTCCCCATCTTGATATATTCCTCAATGTTGCTTACATCCCTTTTTGAATCCCCAAACCTGCTGTCGTTTAGGCGTGTCAGGGTATCATACTGATAAAGGGCATCAATCAGTTTCATACTCGATTTGACATTTAAAACAATGAGAGGCATATTGAGACTCTCAGCGATTGCATAGGCCAGCATTGTTTTTCCAGTGCCTGGCTCTCCTTTTAAAAGAAGGGGCATCTCGAGGGCTATGGTGATATTTACGATTTTTGCCAGCTCATTATCCAGGACATATTTAGTACCACCAGTAAATGATCTATCTTTTTCTTCACCAAACATAAAATTTCTCCTTTAAGAATTTA
>JAUWZC010000303.1 GCA_030615565.1 Desulfobacteraceae bacterium
GGATACCCTCAGCAATGAGCTCAGCAATATTTTTTGTCTGCCCTGTCCTGGTAGTATAAACAATAAGTGCTTTAGGCATTTTTCTCCTCCCTAATTACCAATATCTTCTGCTTTTTTATGAGAAAGATTTTCTTTTTTTCCGCAGTTTGGACATATCCCGATAAACTCAAGTTTGTGACCGATTATATTGTAATCGCTTCTCTCCCGAATAGCATTCTCCAGGTTCTCCGTTGGATCTATTGGAGCATCCTTTACACTGCCACAATAAATACAACGAAGGTGATAGTGGTTTTTTGTAATGCCATCAACCCGCATCTGGCTAGATACAGGTCCAATTTTTTGTATCAAACCGCGTGTGGATAAAATTTCAAGGTTACGATAAACAGTCCCCAGGCTTATACGTGGCAGTCTTTTTCGCACCATTTTATAGACCTCATCTGCTGTAGGATGGGTATTGACCTTCCGGATTTCTTCCAGAATAACCTGGCGCTGGTTGGTCATTCTGTATTTCTGCTTGGATCCTAAGAAATCCTCTGAGTTCATAGTCTATTTCTCCAGCCTTTCGAGTTCCTTTACCAGTACCTCAAGTCGAGGTCTCTTGTTGATGTCGCCCACCCCAATATATCGAATGATCCCTTTTTTATCGATTAAAAAGAGTGCCCTTTCTGAGAGCCCATCAGAACGTAAGACGCCATATCTGTCAGCCACAGCTCCATGTGGCCAAAAGTCGGAGAGAACAGGAAACCACAACTTACCCATCTGATTGGTCCATGCAAACAGGGTCGGGATATTATCTACCGTAATTCCCAACAGTATGGCATCATTCTTATCGAAAATATCTTTTACAATATTGTAACCTGGCCATTGATCTGAGCAAACGGGCGTCCATGCCGCAGGAACAAAGGAGAGTACTACATTCTTTTTCCCTCGGTACTGGCCGAGTGAAATCCTTTCACCAGAGACCGCAGGAAGATAAAAGTCAGGGGCAGAATCCCCCACCTTAACTTTCAGAACACTGTCAGTGGGCTTGAGAAGTCCTGGGTTATAGATATTATTCTTGAATGCATCCGAAAGGCCAAAGGCGGTTGCACTCCATAAAAAAGCAGATAGCATTCCAAAAACTAATATGAGATTACCATGTTTTTTCATGCTACATCTCCTACTTTAATCCGGATAATTGAAGCATTAAATCCAGAAATGGCTCTGCCCCTTTGAATTCACCGAGCCTGGAATAGAATACCTGATGTGTTCCATCATCATTGATCTTGACACCCAGAAAGTATGGAGTTCTCACTTCCCCAAAGCACTTATGGATGGAAAAATCCTCATCTGAAAAAAGAGGAAAGGGAATATTATATTTCTTTTTGAATACCTTAACCTCAAAGGGTGAATTTCCTGCCCCTATCCCTATCAATTTTATTTCGCATTTTAGATCCGGGTTATCTTCTATAATGCTATAGAGCCGGTTTATCTCTGGTGCCTCCCTCTGACAGTGGGGGCAATACATACTAAAGATCTCAATGATAACCACCTTGGCCTTAATCTGAGGTATTTTGAAAAAGTCACCATTTTCGAGACCCAGATAACTCCTATCAGTAGTATTCACAGGCACCGGTATTTTTATCTCTGGAAGCACATCCCCCTTTACCGGAGGCAAATTGCTTCCAAAGGCCAGACCATGAAGAAGTGCCAGAGAGATGACAATGATTGCCACCGTTATAGGAATACCCTTCATTTTATTGTTCATGATAGAATCTCCCTTCTTCCTACATCACTCACTCTACTTTAAAAAAAGCACTTAATTTGGCACCGCATACAGGACACTTGTCCGGTGGTTTATTTTCGCAGGTATATCCGCACACAGAGCAGACATAGTAATCCTTCTCTTCGAGAGCCTCCATATTGTCCAGGGCCTTCTGGTATAGGGCAGCATGAACCTTTTCAACCTCATTTGCATAGGTAAAAGTTCGCTCAGCTGCCTTGTTGCCCTCTTCTTTGGCATCTTCGATCATGGCTGGATACATCTTCGTGAATTCAAAGGTTTCGCCGGAAATGGCTTCTTTCAGGTTTTCGTTTGTATTCTTGACACCCCCAAGTGTCCTGAGATGGGCATGGGCGTGGACGGTCTCGGCCTCAGCCGCTGCCCTGAAAAGTTTTGCAACCTGCGGATAACCCTCTTTCTCCGCCTGTTTAGCAAAGGCGAGATATCTGCGGTTGGCCTGGGATTCTCCAGCAAAAGCAGTTTGCAGGTTTTTTTCTGTTTTACTTCCTTCTAATTCAGCCATTTTTCACCTCCTATTTTACTCTTTTCTTTTGAAAAATTACATAGGAATAATGTGCCTTTAAATATCTCTGGTTTTTGTTGTTTCAATAGA
>JAUWZC010000058.1 GCA_030615565.1 Desulfobacteraceae bacterium
CCTTCTTCAAAAAAGGTATGGTACCGTTCATGTTTCTTAAACCAGTTCTTACCTTGAGCAATGAAAACAATAGCCCCTATGAGGATGAATAGGGTGATGACAAGAAAAACTCCAACAAACTGTTCCTTGGCCCCAAATTTAAGAAACATATTATCTTTCCCTTTTCTTATCCTTCAACCTTTTGTGATTATTTACCCTAGCAAAGCCCCCGCCTCAAACCGACGAGTTATTGAGATTAATATACCGCTGCTTCGGGCGAAGTGATGTCGGTTTCGTTTAACGCTTTACGTTTGCGCTGCTGGTTTTCCCGAGATGTCGGGATTAACCGTTAATCGATTCGAGACTTCGACGAGCTCCCTTCGGTCTGAGCTCAGGGTCGAAGACAGTCGAGTCGCTGCGTAGCCGCAACCGTTCTACGATTTCAATTATATTTTGTACCTTAGTGGCGTTAAAAACATGACATAAATTTTAAGATCTTGGTTATGTAGACACCTAAAAATAGGGGGAATCCATGGGAGTAGCCAGGTATATAAAAGATGAAAAAGACAGGATTAATGATGTAATACTTCAATCTGGAATCCATGTAAAGCCTCTTTACACTGAGGATGATCTTAAGCAGATTGAATTTGACTATAAAAAAGATCTTGGTAATTCCGGAGAGTATCCCTTTACAAGGGGAATACATAAATTGGGATTCAGGAGTCGGGAATGGACCACACGCCAATACTCAGGCTTTGGTACCCCAAAAGAGACGAACGAGCGTTGGAAACTCCTAATATCTCAAGGCCAGACCGGGTTAAATGTGGCATTCGATCTCCCTACCCAGATGGGTTACGACTCTGATGACCCTATAGCCGAGGGAGAGGTGGGCCGGGTAGGGATGGCAGTGGATTCTCTAAGGGATTTTGAGATTGCCTTTAAGGACATTGCCTTGGACAAAATTGGTTCTGGCCTCACGATAAATGCTGTTGCCTCGATCATGGTTGCCATGTATCAAGCTGTAGCAGAAGGGTATGGATTTTCTAAACAACAAATAAGCGCCACCCCACAGAATGACATATTAAAGGAGATAGTCGGCAGGGGGGCATGGATCTTTCCGGTGGAGCCAGCTGTTCGCCTGATTGGTGATGTCATTGAATATACCGTAAAGGAGATGCCAAGGGCCAATCCCGTCAGTGTTTGCGGCTATCATATCAGGGAGGCGGGAGCTACCCCAGCGCAAGAAATTGCATACGCTATACAGATTGCAAATGCATATATAGATAATGTTTTAGAGAGAGGATATGATATTGATGACTTTGTATCCAGGTTCTCCTTTAATCTTGATGTATTCGGAAACCTATGGGAACAGGTAACAAAATTCAGGGCAGCGAGAAAGCTCTGGGCGAAGAATATCAAAGAAAGGTATGGGGCAAAAAACGACAAGTCGATGTTTTTACGGGGTATGTTTGGTGGAGGGGGAGGAGGTCTCACAAAGGAAGAGCCTGAAAATAACATTGTCAGAAGCGCCTATTATGCCTTAGCTGCTGCCTTAAGTGGTGCTCAGACTATGGCCTTGTGCTCTTATGATGAGGCCTATACCATTCCCACCCCTCATTCTGCCCTGATCTCACTGAGGACACTACAACTCTTAATGGACGAGGTAGGTCTCAGAGACACAGTCGATCCTTTAGCAGGTTCATATTTCATCGAGACCCTTACCAAACAGATGGAGAAAAAGATTGTTGAGGAGATGGCCAAAATAGATAAGATGGGGGGAATGGTTAAGGCAGTTTCATCAGGATATATCCAGAAAGAAGTGGCCAGACAGGCCTATGAATTTGAAAAAGGTGTTCAGAACGCAGAGTTAATAAAGATAGGTGTTAACAAATATACTGGAGGAGAAGAGGGAAAGGTAGAGCTTCATGAATACAGTGATGAATCAGCAATAGAGCAGATAAAAAGCCTTAAAGAATTTAGAAAAACAAGAAACAACAAGGATGTTACACGAACGCTTAAGGCATTAGAGAAGGCGACTAAGGATAAAGTAAATATTATGCCATATCTCGTAGATTGCTGTAAGGCATATGCCACAGTTGGGGAGATGACTGGTATCTTCAGAGATATCTTCGGAGAATTTGTGGAACCTAGTATATTTTAAAAATATCTTATTACCTATAACATTCCTGTACCGCTCAAGAATTAGCGGGGAAACATTATAAAAAAAATGCCTTATTATGAATATCGGTGATTGGATAAGGAAATGGAGCCAGCTCTCGCCACAAAAGGTAGCTGTCATAGATGATGGCCATGAATTCAGTTATAAGGAGCTTAATCAAAAATCCAACCAGGTAGCCAACTTTTTCCTCCAAAAAGGGATACATAAGGGGGATAGGGTTGGAGTCCTTTTATATAATTGCCATGAATATATAGAGATCTATTTTGCCTTGGCCAAGGTAGGGGCCATATTAGTCCCTCTGAACTGGCGAATGGCTCCCCCTGAACTCAGCCATATCTTAAATGATTGTGGAGCAACTTCTCTTTTCTTTGGTGAAGATTTCTTAGATACTGCCCTTTACATCAGGCATAATGTTGAAGAAGTTAAGGATTATATTTCTTTAGGACAAGAGGATATTCTCTGGGCAGAAAACTACCAAAAAATACAGACCTATCCTTCAACTGAACCCACCGGCTTTAAGGAACCAGATTCAGAAGATCCCCATATTATTTTGTACACCTCCGGCACAACCGGTTTTCCTAAAGGAGCTGTCCTTTCTTACAGAAAGACCTTTTTTAATGCCCTAAATGCTAATATATTTTATGGATTAACCTCCCTTGACATCTTCTTGGTTTCCCGTCCTCTTTTTCACTCAGGCGGCCTGCTGGTTGATTCCACACCCGCCCTTTATAAAGGAGCTACGGTAATCTACAAAAGACGCTTTAGTCCCCAGGAATACTTAGAGACTATTGAGAAATACAACGTTACCATTATTGAAACCTCTGCTACTTTTTTAAATTTCATGCTTAAGGAATTGGATTTAAGCCAATATAATTTAAGATTACTGAAGTCCTGTTATACCGGTGGTGAGAGGGTTTCAACCACTATGCTAAAGGAATATCACAATATAGGCATTCCTCTTAGTCAAATATTTGGAATGACGGAAACATCTATAGTTACCTGGTTATCAATCGGTGATGCAGTTAGGAAAATTGGCTCTGTAGGGAAACCTGTGCTTCATGGAGAGGTCAAGATATTAAATCCTGATATGAAACAAATAAGCCCTACGGAAATTGGCGAAATTATGGTCAAAGGACCAATCCTGATGTCAGGTTATTGGAATAAACCTGAAGTTACCAGAGAAGTGATGAGCAATGGCTGGTTTTACACAGGAGACTTAGCAACAATCGATGATGAAGGTTTTATATATATTGTGGATCGCCAAAAGGATATGTTTATCAGTGGGGGAGAGAACATCCACCCAGCTGAGGTTGAAAAAATTCTTTTAACAAACCCCCAAATACTGGATGTTGCTGTTTATGGAGTCCCTGATGAAAAATGGGGCGAAGTGGGCAAGGCCTCGATAATTTTACAAGATAACACAGGGATGAGTGCCCCAGAGGTTATGGAATTTTTACATGGTAAAATAGGTAAGTTCAAAATACCAAAATATGTTGAATTTGTTGATAGACTTCCCAGAACCGCAACCGGCAAGATCCAGAAATATTTGTTGATACAAAAATTCAAGAAAGAGATAGCCTCAAAGGGAATATAATGATCTTAAATGAGGGAAACAGTGCGAATTGGAATTGATGTAGGGGGAACTTTTACAGATATAATCTTAATGGATAACAGGGGGAAATTTTACTATGTCAAGACCCCTACTACTCACAATGATCTGGCAGAGGGTGTACTCAACGGAATAGCTGATATTTTACAAATATCTGACCAATCCCTTCAGGCTACAGATAGCATTATCCATGGCACCACTATTGGTACCAATGCCATTGTGGAAGGCAAAGGAGCAAAGGTAGGCCTGATTACAACCAAAGGTTTTGAAGATGTACTCGAAATAAGGAGGGTGGCACGCCCTAAAGATGCTGCTTATGACTTTGAGATAGACAACCCTCCCCCACTAGTACCACGCTATTTAAGAAAAGGGGTCACAGAGCGAATAAATAGCAAGGGAGAGATAGTCGTACCACTGGATGAAGATTCAGTACGTAATGCAGTGGACTTTTTTAAAGGATTGCGAGTAGAAGCGATAACTATCTCTTTGCTTTTCAGTTTTCTTAATCCAAGACATGAAAGAAAAGTAGCTGAAATATGCCAAAAGATCTACCCAGAGGCCAAAATATCTATATCATCTGAAATATGTCCAGAATTTCGGGAGTATGAACGAACCTGTACTACGGTAATGAATAGCTATCTTGGTCCAGTCATAGCAGAATACATGAATAACTTAATTAACCGCTTAAATGCGACGTATAACAAGGTTGAACTTCATATTATGCAAAGCAACGGTGGTTCCATGACGGTTGAGATGGCCGAGACCCATGCTGCCAACCTGATTAACTCCGGGCCGGCCGCCGGGGCTATGGCAACTGCCTTTATAGCCGAATTGGTCGGCAGCAAATTAGCGGTGGGAGCAGATATGGGTGGCACCACATTCGACATAAGTATTATCGATGGTGGTGTGCCCAGAAGCACAACATGGGGCGGTGTAACAGACTACCCTATTAAAATTCCCATGATTGACATGAGAACCATTGGTGCTGGTGGAGGTAGTATCGCGTGGGTAGACGAACTAGATGTTTTAAATGTTGGCCCCCAGAGCGCTGGTTCAGAACCTGGCCCTGCTTGTTATGGCAAGCAAGGAGACCTACCTACAGTAACTGATGCCAACCTGGTTTTAAAGAGAGTCAACCCTGATTTCTTTAATGAAGGAAAGCAAAGGCTTTACTCTAAAAAGGCCTACGAGGCAACCAAGGTGCATATAGCAGATAAAATGGGTTTGTCAGTGGAGGAGGCTGCACTTGGCATAATCAAAATCGTAAATGCCAACATGGCCAAAGGCATTAGTGCCAGTTCTGTGGAAAGAGGCTACGACCTTAGAGAATTCATCTTGGTAACTCTTGGCGGAGCCTGCAATCTGCACGCTGCTGAAATAGCTATGGAACTGCATATATCAAAGGTTATTGTACCTCCTATGTGTGGAGTACTTTCCGCTGTAGGGTTATTAGTGGCTGACATACAACATGACCATGTTACAACAGTAAGTAAAAGAGAGCAGGATCTCCAGCCCCATGAATTGCTGTCTAAATTTCAAGAGCTCGAGGATATAGGAATTCAACAGCTAAAGAAAGAAGGGGTGAAAAGAGAGGATATTGCGGTGGAGTGGTCATCTGACCTTCGCTATGATGGTCAATCCTGGGAACTCAATATCCCTATACCTGCTGTTTCTAACGTTGATCTTCTCGACATTGATGATATTAGGTCTAACTTCCATAAAGCTCATCAAAAAGCATATTCTTATTCTAATCCAGATGAGATGCTGGAATTCGTAAATTTAAGAGTAAGGGTTAAAGGTAAAACTCCTCAAGTGAAATTGCCTTGTTACCCGGATACTCCTACCCCTCTTAATAAAGCAGAGAAAGAGAGAAGAGCTATCTGGCTTGAAACTGGTCTCACTGAGGTTCCCGTTTATGACCGAACTCTTTTAGGTCCAAAAACAGCTCTGTATGGTCCCTGCCTCATAGAAGAAAGGGTCTCAACTACCTTTATTCCACAAGGATGCAGTTGTCTTGTAGATAAATATATGAATTTGGTAATTACTATCGAGGATCTTGAAAAATAATAATACTGGATTGTTAACAGTCAGGGAAAAATTTTACTACCCTAATTTTTTCAGAGCTATGAAAATGGCTAAATATAAAGCAGATAAGGTAACTATGCAGGTAATTCGATATGCTCTGGAAGCTGTGGCTGATGATATGGGATACGCTCTACAGCGTATGGGCAGGAGTACCATAGTTAAGGAAATCATGGATTTTAACTGTGCGGTATTAGGGCCCGAAGGGAATATTCTATCTCAAGCCCATCTCTGCCCGCTGATGATGTTCAGTTTGCCTCGAACCTGCCATAACATGGTTAAGCATTATCACATGGATTCCTGGCACGAAGGGGATGTTGTTGTCACTAATGACCCTTACTTAGGCGGCCAGCACCTGCCTGATGTGCAATTTTTCTCTCCAATTATCTTCGATAATGAACTAGTAGGATTTGCAGCTAACATTTGCCATCAACTGGATATGGGAGGTTCTGTCCCAGGTGGGGTGGCTGGCGGACTCACAGAGATATACCAGGAAGGGCTACGCATCCCATTTGTTAAGCTTTACCATAAAGGTGAGGAAAATGAGGAGATATTCTCCCTTATCGGCAATAACATTCGTATACCTGAAAAAACCCTGGCAGATTTCAGGGCCCAGGCTGCCACTACATTGGGTGGAGTATCTCGCATTAAGAAAATCATATCTAAATATAGCCCGGGTGTCTTCCAGGAATGCATTAATATGCTGATGAGCTATAGTGAAAAGAGGATACGGCAATTCATTAAGGACTTGCCTGACGGAAAGTACACAGGTGTAGATTGGATAGATGATGATGGTTACATAGATGAACCTGTCAAGCTCCAAGTGAATATACACATACAGGACGATTCCATGGTGGTAGATTTTCGTGGAAGCAGCCCCCAAACTCAGGGAAACATTAATTGTCCCTGGTCCTGCAGTGAAGGGGCCGCTTTTTATACAATAATAGGGATGGTAGATCCCTATATGCCGATAAACTCTGGTTGCTTCCTTCCTATCGAAGTAAGGCCTGAGGAAGGGCTTATCACATGCCCACGTTTGCCGGGGGCAGTTACAGCTCGAAGTCAGACAATGACAAAAATTGTTGAAGCCATGCTGAAGGCTATGGCACCGATAATTCCTGACCAAGTCGTGGCTGGAAGTCATGGTCAGGCATGTACTAGCAGCTTCACAGGGATTCATCCTGAAACCGGTAAGCGATTTACATACATAGAAATTCAAGGAGGAGGTTGTGGAGCAAGACCGGATAAAGATGGGGCGGACGGGCAAGATCTGCATTTAGGGAGATTCATGAATACACCTGTAGAGGCAGCAGAATTAGAATATCCTGTAACCATTGAGCGCTATGAGTTTATCCCTGATTCAGGCGGAGCTGGTAAATGGAGAGGTGGTCTCAGCCTTCGTAGAGATATACGTTTCCACACCGATGTAACATTTGCTCGTTATTCAGACAGAAGGAAGTTTGCCCCTCAAGGGCTTTTTGGTGGAAAGGAAGGAAGCACGGCGAACATGGCCTTAAATCCGGGAACAGATAGAGTACAAGTACCAAAGTCCAAAGGAGTTAGTGAAATAAAGGCGGGAGACCTTCTGAGTATATGTCTTCCCGGAAGTGGTGGTTATGGTCCCCCATGGGAACGAGACCCAGAACGTGTTCGTTGGGATGTTATTAATGGCAAGATTAGCCTTCAATCGGCCAAGGAAGACTACTTGGTAAGTCTCAATTCTGACTTATCGGTAAATGAAACAGAGACTAAAGCCTTACGAGCTGAGAAAGGTAAGGGTTGATTCCTGGAATAAGGGCTTAAGCTATGAGCTTACATTTTAAGAAGGGAGCCCAAATTTTTAGATTTAATGTAGAAGGGGGGTGATATATGATAAATTAACTTGACCTTAAAAAGGCTTTACATCTAGTCATGGGCAGGCCTCACATCACGTAATTGATGCAGATGAATACAACAAATGTGAGGTCCAATGGGAAATAACCCTAAAGAAAATAGGAGGGCAAAATGAAAAAGATAAATTATTTTTTGGTTCTATTTGCTGCACTGGCTTTCTTGACAGCCTTAACTGCAGGGTATAATGTGGAGGCGGCATCAACCCCTATAGAGATTAAATCTGCCTGCTTTCTACCTGTAACCCATTCTATAGGTGGTGTTGTCCCTTCTTATGTTGATATGATTAATAAAGCATGTGTGGGTGGGATTAAATGGAAACATCTTGGGGGACCGGAAGTCCTCCGTGGCCTTGAACAGTTTGGGGCAGTAAAGAGGGGCGTTCTTGATGCCTCTTTCCTTGTCACTGCATACTATTTCGGGGAAGTACCAGAGGCCTATTGTGTCTACCTCTCAGAGATCAGCAATGAGGAGGAATGGAATAACGGGGCTCGCGCCTTGATAGATAAGATTCATCAGGAGAAAGGGATCAAGGTTTTAGGGAGATGGTTGAGCTATATGCCGTTTTATATCTGGGTTAACAAACCAATTAAGAGACCCGAGGACCTAGCTGGGATCAAACTCCGTGGCGGAGGCGTCTGTTATGATCCCCTCTTTAAGGCACTTGGTGCAACGCCTGTCCAAATCCCTTATCCAGATACATATAATGCCCTTGAAAGGGGCATTATTGATGGTTTTGGCTGGCCCATGCAGGGAGTTTCTGATTCAGGCTGGGTTGAGGTGACCAAATATTGTATTGAACACCCATTCTACGAGCATAATAACGGGTTAATATTGATGAACCTGGATAAGTGGAATAGTATCCCCAAGGACTTGCAAAAGAAAATCACACAGGCAACCAGGTCATGGGAATCTAACATGGAGGCCTACCACAAGGGGGAGTGGGAAAAGTACAGGAAGAAATTCATAGAGGCTGGCGGAACATTTATCAAGTTCTCAGAAGCCGATGCTGCATATTATAAGAAACTGGCTTATGAGGAACCGTGGAAATTCCAGAAAGCAAAGAGCGACATCTACTATAACCAGTTAAGAAGACTTCTGACAAAGTGAGATTCATCGCGTGAGAACTACGTCAGGTATCATATAGAGGGCATTAAGTCTTTTACAGATTTAATGCCCTCTATATATGGAGGTAAATTTAAATAAATTAGGACGCAGATTCTCGCAGATACCCGCAGAAAACTATTTACTCAAGATATTTAAAATCGTGATAATCTGCGTCCAAAAGGAATTTCCTTTTTAAATACTTGTAGGGGCGGCCCGCCCTGGAGCGACTTCCGTGAAATAAGCTGTTTTCATTGTAAGGTGCCTCAAACCCATGCCATAGATCAAAGCACCATCAAATCAGGTCTGGGCCAGGGCATTTATGACGTCCCACAAATCGGGATTCGATAAATAGAACCCCTACCTGCCCGCCATCGAGAGTCGCTCAGGCGAGGCGGGCGGGCATGCCCTGCGCCGAAGGTGCGCTAAGTTCAATCAACTTGTGAAATTGGATTCTATGCGACAATCTAAAATCAAGATTATCTTCGATAATGTGCTTAAGGCCGGAGCCTCTGTAGCAGGCTTCCTTCTCATATTCATGATGCTAAGCATCTGTGCCGAACTGGTATTTAGGCGTATGGGCCGACCTTTAATGTGGGTAATGGAGGTTACTGAATACAGCCTGCTATATATCACCTTTCTAGGAGCAGCGTGGGTGCTGGAGAGGGAGGGGCATGTCAAGATGGATATAATCGTCAATGCCTTAAAGAGAAAAATTCAAGCCTTACTCGGTATCATTACCTCCGTTATTGGATCAGCCATGAGTTTGTACCTTATGGTATATGGTACAAAGGTTACGTGGGACTATTTCAAGAGAGATGTAATCGAATGCACGCCGCTATTGACGCCAACTTTTATTATACTCCTGATTATCCCTTTAGGGAGCATTCCGCTATTCATCCAGTTTTTGAGAAGAGCTTATGGGTACCTGGTGCTTTGGAAAGCATCATCAGGTGGAAAAACAGATAAGCGCAGGGATAATGACTAATGGAATGGTACCTCGCCTTAGCTGTGATAGTAGGCCTTTTTTTAATTTTATTGGCAGTAGGCATGCCAGTAGCTTTCTCCTTCCTGTTCGTAAACCTAATTGGTGCAGTTTTATGGTGGGGTGGTGATGCAGGCTTGTGCCAACTTATCATCAGCATCTCAAGTTCAGTAACTAGATTTGCCTTAATGCCGGTCCCCATGTTTATCCTCATAGGTGAGGTAATGTTTCATTCCGGGATAGCCCCGCGAGCTATAAGTGCTTTAGATCAGTGTGTAGGACGCGTACCAGGTAGATTATCTATATTAGCTGTGCTATCAGGAACCATATTTGCTACCCTAAGCGGCTCATCTGTAGCTGCTACTGCTACCCTGGGATCGGTGTTGACGCCAGAGATGGAAAAGCGCGGCTACCGGAAACCAATGAGTCTGGGGCCTATTCTTGGCAGCGGGGGCCTATCTATAATGATACCACCCAGTGCCTTGGGTGTTCTTTTAGCCGCTCTTGCTAAAATCTCAGTAGGTGCCATTTTAATAGCTATCATCTTTCCTGGCTTTTTGATGGGTGTTCTTTATGCAGGCTATATTATTATACGATGCTGGCTTCAACCCTCCATAGCCCCCGCCTACAAAGTGACTGCTGTACCTTTATCCAAGAAGATTACAGACTTGGCACGCTATGTTTTGCCATTAGGCCTCATCGTCTTTTCTATCATTGGGGTTATCCTTATAGGCCTTGGTACACCAACAGAGGCAGCTGCCTTGGGCGCTCTTGCTTCCTTTGTTTTAGCAGCTTTTTACAGGAGATTGAATTGGGAGACAGTGAAGAAATCTGTTGGTACCACTCTCCACATTACGGTGATGATGCTTATGATTTTTACCGGCTCTACAGCTTTTGCTCAAATCTTAGCTTATACTGGAGCTACCACAGGCCTTTGCACATTCTTTGTAGGGCTTCCCTTGCCACCTATGATGCTTCTGATTATTATGCAGCTTCTCCTGGTAGCAATGGGTACTTTTATGGAGCCACTAGCCATGGTAATGGTTGTTCTCCCTGTATATCTACCCATTGTTAATGCCTTGAATTTCAATCTACTCTGGTTTGGGGTAATAATGCTTCTCAACATGGAGATGGCCACTACCTCACCACCCTTTGGCCTAGGACTTTTTGCTATGAAGGGGGTGGCTCCATCTGACACAACTATGGGAGACCTCTATAGGGCTGCCCTACCTTTCATTGGATGTGACTTGATAGCTATGCTAGTAATAAT
>JAUWZC010000052.1 GCA_030615565.1 Desulfobacteraceae bacterium
TGCTTCGGGACTCATCTTTGTGCACAATCACCCTTCAGGCAATTTAAAGCCCAGCAAACATGATCTGTCACTCAATGACAAATTGGTCAAGGCCTGTCGCGCTGTTGACCTTACGCCTCTCGATCACATCATAATAGGTCCCACCGGCTATATCTCCTTAAAAGAAAAAGGGTTGTTTCAAAAATAAAAAAACATCAATATTATAGTTTAACTTCATATTATATGAAGAAAAACTATAATATAAAATAAAATCTTGACTTTATTCTATTCATAATATATTTTCATTTGTACACATTACTTTTACATAATTTTATTTCAGGAGTTGAGTGCCATGGGCAAGATAGATTTGAACACATTGAAATCATATCTCTGGGAGTCAGCCAATATCCTCAGGGGTAGTATAGACGCCTCAGACTATAAAAACTACATCTTTGGTATGTTATTCCTGAAACGCCTCTCTGATGTTTTTGACGAGGAACGAGATGGGCTAAAAATAGAGAACCATGTGGACCTTAATGATCCGGATAATTATACCTTTGATGTACCTGAAAAAGCCCATTGGTCATACTTAAAGACATTGACCCAGAATCTTGGTGAAGCAATAAATAAAGCGGATGAAGCCCTGGAAGAAGCCAATCCGGAAACGCTGGAAGGTGTGCTTTCTGCTGTGGATTTCAACGATAAAGACCGCTTGCCAGATGTTACGCTATCTGCATTGATTGCCCATTTCTCGAAAATTCCTCTCGCTAACAAAGATCTGGAAAACCCTGACATCCTTGGGGATGCCTATGAATACCTGATTGCACAATTTGCAGATGATGCAGGGAAGAAGGGCGGTGAATTTTATACTCCAAAAGAGGTAGTGACTCTCTTAGTCGAAATCTTAGATCCCCATGAAAAGATGCGCATCTGTGATCCTGCCTGTGGGTCAGGAGGCATGTTGGTCCAGTCGGTCTATCATCTTAGAGAGAGAGAGCAAAATCGCAGAAACATCTCACTTTTTGGTCAGGAGAGAAATATAGGCACCTGGGCTATTTGCAAAATGAATATGTTACTCCATGGGTTATCCAGTGCCAGGTTGGAAAAAGGAGATACACTGAGAAACCCTAAAATAATTGGAGAACAAGGGAGACTCATGGAGTTCGATATTGTGATTGCCAATCCACCCTTCTCTCTTAAGAATTGGGGCTATGAAGAAGCACAGCATGATCCTTATCACCGCTTCCGATTCGGGATTCCCCCAAAAGGCTATGGAGATTATGCCTTTGTGCAGCACATGATCGCAACCCTGAATCCTAAAGGTCGGGTTGGAGTAGTGCTTCCCCATGGAGTCTTGTTCCGGGGGGGAGCTGAGGGAAAAATAAGAAAGGGAATCTTGGAAGAGGATTTGTTAGAGGCGGTCATCGGGCTTCCAAGCAATTTATTTTTCGGGGCCAGCATCCCTGCCTGCCTTTTTATCGTTAATAAAAATAAACCTACAGAGCGTAAAGGGAAGGTCTTCTTTCTTTATGGTGCGAATGATTACCTGGAAGGAAAAAACCAGAATAAGCTCCGGAAAGAAGATATTGAAAAGATAGTCAATGCATATAGGGGATACAGATCTATTGAAAAATATTGCAGGCCTGTATCTTTAGATGAGATCCGCACTAATGACTACAATCTGAACATTACAAGATATATCGATATAACAGAGGAAGAAGAGCCAATCGATGTTCAAGATGTCCTCAATCAATTGAAGGAACTTAAAGAAGAAAGATCTGGTGTTGAGGAAAAGATGAATCGTTTTTTAAAGGAATTAGGGCTTCAGGTTTAGACATGTTTCGTGATCAAAAAGATGTAAAGACGATATTGAATGCATTGGGTGAACAGTTGGAAAGTTCATCGGTGGAACCTGTTGAACTTTTAGTGTGCGGAGGCTCGGCCATGATCTTTTTGGGGCTGGCTCAACGGACCACAAAGGATGTAGATATACTTGCCTATGTCAAACGGACCAATGCAGGAGATACCTCATTTATCAAAGCAACGCCATTAAAAGAGGAATTCATTGCAGCTGCCAAGAAGGTTGCGAGAGATTTCAACTTACCTGAGAATTGGATTAATACGGGGCCTACTTCAGCAGTAGATCTTGGATTGCCGGATGGACTTATGGAAAGGGTCACTACAAGAGAGTTTGGCCGGAAACTAACTATTCATTTCTTAGGCCGATATGATCAAATCCATTTTAAGCTTTATGCAGCAGTAGACCAGGGGGCCGGGATACACTACGATGATCTTTTGTCATTAAACCCGACAGCAGAGGAACTGGAACAGGCAGCTCGCTGGAGCATGACCCATGATGTATCCGAAGGATATAGACAAATTCTTAAAGATTTATTAAATCATATGGGATACAGAGATGTTGCAAAAAGACTTTAGAGATTTATTTCTTGAAAATATTCTTAACTTCCTCTGGCGCCAATGGTCAGCCTTGGGAGTGTTGGGTGAGTCCAGGACTAAAGACCCATGGATATATGATCCGGAGCCTATGCTTCTTTTCACTCTGGAAATGGGCCGTTATGAACCAAGGTTGTTTGATGAAGTAGTTGACTGGCTCATTGTCAATGGTAGATGGATTGATATGCAACGATTGAGGGGGATCTTGCGTGAAAAAGCTGAAATAAACAGAAATTTAATAGGTGCAGTGGCAGCATTTCTTATGAACCAGGGCAATGAAAGAAAATGGAGGAATCTGAGTCAGTTCTGCCGATCCCACGATTCTAATAGGTACAGCAACCCCGAGTCTCTTTTTTATGAAAAGAATGGCAAGTCGCATCCCATCACAAAAACACCGGATTCGATCTTTCTCACTCATGGTTTCAATCGTCCTCAATTGAGAGTGAGGCGTATGACAAGAAAGGTGCCGATTACCTCATACAATACCCTTCGTTTCTTATTAAGAGCACTTTTTGGCCTGGGCTCAAGAGCCGAATGTCTGGCTTATCTACTCACGCATGAGGGCGGTCATCCTTCGGAAATTGCAAAAGCGATCGGTATTTCAATTCGGGGGACACAGGATACACTGATCGAGCTTTCCAGATCAGGCTTTATCCTTACGCGGGTGAGTGGAAAACGGAAGATTGAATACTGGCTCTCCCACGAGAGATGGTGGGAATTTCTATCCAGGGGAAGTATATCAGAAATCGAAAAACCTATCTGGATCGACTGGATCGCCCTTTACTCTGCACTTTCTCAGTTATGGGCCGCCTTGAATGAAATTAGTAAAGAGGAAATGAGCGATTATATGAGAAGTTCAAAGCTTCGTGATTCGCTGGAGATGGTTGGTAGTGAATTTGCTAAAAGTGGTCTCGATATTCCCCCTATTCCTGGAATTGACGTTAGACCGGAAGAGTATGAGAAGGCATTTGAAGAGTTTATTATCAATGTTTTTGGAGCAAGATAAAAGTGGAACAGGTAAGCAGTCTAAAAACAGGTGTTAAATATAAAGATACGCCTATTGGTAAAATTCCTGTGGATTGGGAAGCTGTGACTTTATCACAAATTGCGGAAATCAATATGGGGCAGTCTCCTCCATCAAAAGATTGTAACGAACAAGGAGACGGACTTCCATTTTATCAAGGTAATGCTGAATTTGGATCAAAGTACCCGAGTCCACAAAAGTGGTGCAAAAGACCTAAGAAATTAGCTGATGAAGGGGATATTTTAATAAGTGTTCGTGCACCAGTGGGAGAAATAAACATTGCACCTCATAAATGCTGCATTGGAAGAGGAATTGCAGCAGTGCAGGCGAAGGATATACATGATAAGTTTTTATACCAATCTATGCTATTGTATCGAAAAAACCTTCAGAAAATGGCTCAAGGGAGCACTTTTGAAGCCATTAATCGTAAAGAGCTTGCAGAACTATTAACCTTATTGCCCCCTTTTCCAGAACAAGAAAAAATCGCTGATATCTTAACAACAGTGGACAAAGCAATTGAGAAGACAACGCAGTTTATTGAAAAGACAAAAGAGCTCAAAAAAGGTCTGATGCAGAGTCTTCTCACCAGAGGGATCGAGCATAACAAATTCAAAAAGACCGAGATCGGAGAGATTCCAGATGAGTGGGAGGTGGTTCCATTATCAAAAACATTAATAGGTCATAAAAGTAGATATGGTGTCTATAAAGAAAGAAGATTATATGGAGAAGGAACTCAAATACTTAAAATTGGCGATGTTTTTCAAAAAGATTTTTATTCAGGTGAAAAAGCCCAAAGACTGATGTTGTCAGAAAAAGAATTGATATCAAATGAGGTCTTTCCGAATGATATTCTCATGGCAGTAGCATCAGTAAAACTAGAAGGGGTCGGGGAGGCGATGTATGTTTTAAGATTAAATGAGAAAACAGCATTTGATCATAATTTAGCAAATATTAGAACTGACCATAATAAGTGTAACCCAAAATTTCTCTTTTACACATTAAAGTCAAGAATTATCAGGAAAAGAGTTGAAAGTCTATGTACTAAAGTTGGAACAACATTCTTGAAAGCTAGTGAAATCGACAAATTTCTAATACCAGTTCCTCCCTTGAATGAACAACATCAAATCGCTGAAATTTTATTTGAACTCGATGCTCAAATCGAAAAAGAATCAAATCATAAGGAACAATTGGAAACATTGAAAAAAGGTTTGATGCAGGTATTATTAACAGGAAAATTACGTGTGGCCGTGTAATTTTAATGGCAATCCAATCGATGGTATAAAATGGACCAAAAATTCACTGAAGATACTCTTTCCGAACAGCCCGCCATTGAGCAGCTTAAACGTCTGAAATATTACTATATTCATGGTGATGAGCTTGATCCAGATTTAAGAGACGACTGCGAGCGATCCTCCCGAAGGGAAATGGTGTTAATAACCAGGCTGAAAAAGAAACTTGCCGAAATCAATCCCCATTTAACAGAAGAAAGCATTAATAAGGCTGTGAGAAGGGTTACACATATCCAGGCAGAAGGCCTGATGGAGGCCAATCAAAGATTTCATCAGGATTTGATCTCGGGAATATCCATTGATCAGGATATAAGGGCAAGAAGACAGAAACAGACAGTTCGGTTTATTGATTTTGAAAATCCTGAGAAGAACGAGTTTCTGGTGGTTAATCAATTCTGGGTAAAGGGGCCTAAGGAAACAGATCGGCCGGATATTGTTATTTTCATTAATGGAATCCCTTTGGTAGCCATTGAGTGCAAGAGTCCGGTGGCAAAACAAGGTGGTATCAGTAAGGCTATCAAACAGCTAGATAGATACCAGCAAGAAATTCCTCAACTCTTCCATACCAATCAGATCTGTATTGCATTAAATCTATTTGGCGCCAGATACGGAACCATTTTTTCCGATGAAGAGTATTATCATCAGTGGAAAGAAAATGGGGATAAAAAACTTCCCAACATGGCTGACCATCCAACGGTCAGGGAGATGTTACAGCTTGGCCTGGTCAAAGACGAAGATCTATCTGACAGCCCAACAGCCCAGGAAGTTTTGATAACAGGCATCCTTAATAAAAGGAATCTGCTCGATATCATCCAGAATTTCATCGTCTTTGAGCAGGAAAGGAGCAGGACTGTTAAAAAGGTATGTCGCTATCAGCAATTCACAGCCGTCAATAAGATCCTGCGAAGGGTTACAAAGGAAGACGAAAAACGAGGAATAATATGGCACTGGCAAGGATCAGGCAAATCACTCACCATGCTTTTTGCTGCGGTCAAACTCAGGCGTGAGGAAAAGAAGCTTAAAAACCCTATCATTTTGGTGGTGACCGATCGAATAGGCCTTGATGATCAGATTAGCAAAACATTTCGTAATTGCCATTTCCCAAACCCAATTCAGATCAGGGAAAAGAGAGGCTCCTACAGGAAGCTGTATGAACACCTCAGCCAGGATGTGGGCCAGACAATTTTGACGACTGTTTTTCTATTCAGAAAACCTCTTGATAGATATCTATCGCAGGCAGAGAATATCATTGTCCTGACTGATGAGGCCCATCGTACCCAGTATGGCTTTTTCGCCTTGAATATGCGGCGTGCCCTTCCCAATGCCTCTCTCTTTGCCTTTACCGGGACACCTCTCGATAAAAGAGATCGAAATACCTATCGACACTTCAGCCCGCCAGGAGAGAGGTACCTGGATTACTATACAATTCGAAATGCCGAAGATGACAGGCAAATCGTACCGGTCAAGTATCAAAGTAGATTGGCTAGACTCCAGGTTGTGGGGAAATCCCTTGATCAATTGTTTGATGATCTTTTTCATGACAGAACTGAGGAAGAAAAGGTCCAGCTTAAAAAGAAATATGCCACTATTGAGACGCTATCCAGGGCAGATCGAAGGATTGAGCTGATTGCCCGGGATATTGTGGAACATTTTAACCAGAAGATCCGACCTAATAGATTTAAGGCCCAGTTGGTGGCTTCAGATAGGGCTATGGCTATCAGGTACAAACAGGAACTCGATAAATTGATCGATCCTGAAAGGTCTGAAGTCGTCATAACGATTAGCAGTGATGATCCTCAGGAGCGGAAAGAAAAATATAGGCGAACCAGGGAGCAGGAAAATGTTCTAAAAGAGGCCTTCAATGACCCTGAGGATCCCCTGGAATTTCTCATTGTATGCGATAAACTCCTAACTGGTTTTGATGCACCTATTGAGCAGGTCATGTATTTGGATCATCGGCTGACAGAACATACACTGCTTCAAGCCATTGCCCGGACAAATCGAACCTATCCAAGGAAGAACTTTGGTTTGGTGGTGGATTATGTGGGAGTAGGTTGGGAATTGGCCAAGGCTTTAGTTATATTCGAGAAGGAAGACCTGGAAGGTATCTTCGGGGTTGAGGACATCAAGAAGGAACTGGCAAACCTTGGTTACTGGCATAAGATTACCCTTGGTTTTTTTGAAAAGATAGATCGCCGCAAGCGGAGACCAGGGGATATACTTCAAAGATGTATGGAGATTCTCAGGCCTGAGGATGTTCGGGCCGAGTTTGATGCCTCATTTCGAGAATTTGCTAGAAGTATGGATTTCTTGATGCCTGACCCAGTGGTTGATCCCTATCTTGAGGATTTTAAATTTTTGGGAACAATTAGAGAAGGAGCCAGGAATCTTTACAGGGACGAGCGTTTGAGCCTCAAGGATTGCAGTAAAAAGGTGGAAGAACTTATCCATGCCCATATTGAAACCGCTGGAATGGAGAATATTCTTGAACCAATAAGTATCACTGCTCCTGATTTTCATGAAAAATTGGAAATAAAAGGGAGTTCAAGAGCAAAGGCCAGTCATGTGGAATATGCTATCCGGCAAACGATTACTGAGAAGACTGCCATGGACCCTGTATTCTATGGTTCCCTCAAGGATCGATTAGAGGAGATCATTGAGGAATATAGAAAGGGGCGGAAGGATGAAGCTCAATTATTAATTGATCTTATGGAACTCGGAAACAATGAGAAAGAGCGGGAGACCTTCGCAAGATCCTTGGGATTGGAAGATGCCAGAGAATTTTCATTCTATGGGCTTCTTTCAGGGAGACAATGTTTTCAGATTCGGATGAGAAACAGGTCGCATTTACCAAAGAGATCATTCAGATTATTAAAGATAAAAGAGTGATCGACTGGGTAGAAAGAGAGGATATTCAAAAGGAGATGAGGAGGGAGATCAAAAGACTTTTGAAGTCAAAGGGGTGCTCAAAGGATAAAGTGGAGCCATTGACCAGGGAGATTGTGAGCCTGGCCCGGATTCAGTTAAAAGAAGTCTAAAATGAGTTATATCCAATACGGTAATAAAAATATTTTTTTCAATGTTGAACGATCGAGCCGAAGGAAAACAGTGGGGATATGCATAGATCCCGAAAGGGGTGTAATTGTTCACTCCCCACGATTTTTAAAAGTTGATAAAATTAAGGAGATTCTCAGAAAACGGGCCAGGTGGATAATTGAGAAACAGGAACTTGTGAAAAATCATAGTTACCTGGGTTCGGTCAAAGAATTTGTTAGCGGAGAAGCCTTTCCCTATCTGGGCAAACAATACCGCTTAAAAGTCATAAAATCCAGCACGGAAAAAGAAGAGAAATGCAAACTCATAAACGGTAGATTCCTGGTTGAAATTAATAGAGATTTAAAGGGAGAGAGGGTCAAAAGGAATGTAAAAAAGGCTTTAATAGAGTGGTACGTAGCCCATGCTGAGGAGAAGATACCGGAGAGGGTAAAGCTATATTCTCGTCAGATTGGAAAATGGCCTGAAAGAATTGAGATCAAAAATCATAAAAGGCGGTGGGGAAGTTGTTCTCATAATGGAATTGTTCGCTTCAATTGGAAGATCGTAATGGCTCCCGTAACTATATTGGACTATGTGATTGTCCATGAACTCTGCCATCTCATTCATCAGCATCACTCTTCTCAGTTCTGGCAAAAGGTCCAAACAATTATTCCTGATTACACAAAAAGGCGGGATAAGTTAAAGGAGTATAGTTTTCAGGTAGCGACTTTTGATTAAAAAAATCATTAAATAATATACATTTAGAAATCGCCTAAGATTTTAGATAAACTAAGTTGCTTTCTTATTTATCTAATATCCTCAGCAATTATTTATGCACATTGCTGCACAAAATAATCTGATATTTTAATTTGGTCTCAACGATTTCAACTACTTATCACCCTTAAAACATAATTTTCAATTTCAGGTTGTCCTTATGTGAAGATGCTGTCCAAGACCAGCGAATGGAAGTGGTATTTGGACAGACTTGATCCCAAACAATTTTTATCTAAATTCTGGATGTATGTCCCCACAATGATATATTGCTCACTACCTTGATACTGGTCTTGTGCTATTTGACGAGAAGTCTGTGTATTGAGTAATAGAAAAAGTAGATAATAATAATCAAGGGTTTGAAAAAGATTGAAAGAATCTATCATTTACACCTTAGGAACCAGTACCCATAGTAAAGAAGAATTCCTCGAGCTTCTCAAATACTATCACATTGAAACAGTGGTGGATGTGAGGAACTTTCCCCAAAGTAGATTCGAACACTTTAACAGAGACAATCTAGCGAGAATATTAAAAGAAGATGGAATTAACTACGTCTATTTAGGAAAACAGTTGGGTGGATTTCGAAAGGGTGGCTACCTATCCTACACCAAAAGCATACCCTATCAAGAAGGCATATCGAATCTTGAGCAGATTGGTAAGGAAAGTATTACTGCTTTTATCTGTGCTGAGAGATTTCCATGGAAATGTCACCGTCGATTCATTGCCTCAACCCTGGAGGAGAGAGGATGGCACGTAGAGCACATCATAGAGAAGGGTAGGGTATGGAGATCAAAACCCAACAAGGCTAACCGCTTGGATCAAACAAAGAGTGAGTGATTAGATAAATACCGTAGAAAGGTTCCTCATTACTATTTTTTATAATGACCAGAATTTAACCTGACATTTAACTGGTACTCGTCTGAATATGGTCTGTCAGCTTCTTAATTACGCCTAGATCTTTAAGAATTGGAAACCCGCGGTTTCTGATTATTTCAACCGAAAATAAATAGAATGGAGCATTGGCAAAAATTGACTATTTCATCTTGAAATAAGTAATTGTTATGGTTGAGATTTGATCATATAAGACTTCGATGGAGGTCTTTATTTTGGCGGATAGGTTTCAAAATAATATTGAAGTTTCCACTACCATATGTATACTTAAATTTGTCCAGATTTCAGTATATGGCACGAAATCTATCAAACACGGCTATAGAGTGCTAACGCAATATCTTGTGGGCTTACCCCAATTTCATTAGGCCAAAATCGTTGATTCTGAGCCGATTTTGAAAGCCGATTTTTCTTGACTTAAGGAACTTTTTGTCTTTACATTAATTCAGTTTCACAAAACTGCAAAGATCGGAATTTTTCGACAGCCTCACAAGTAATCTAAAACAGCATTGAATCTGATTCGGGCAGCGACTTTGGAAAGTATACCCAAGTTTCTGGCTGTAATAGGCGATCAAAATATTTTGTGTTATCGATATCTTCCCTTTCGGCCTGAATCTCTGATTGTTAGCTGATTTCTCAAGCCGGTTTTGGTATTTGTTAATATTGCGGAAAAAATGTAAACAAGATGAAAAAATACTAACAACCTAGGCAAAGGTGGGAAAAGGCTTACTCAAGGGGAATCATTAAGCGAACAAAGCCAAACAAAGAGGCTTTGGCCGGGAGATCAATGTGTCGTTTATCTGATTAATACCCCGAGGAGAGCAATACTGATGTAAGTCGAGATTTCAGAGCCCCTTTGAAACTTTGAGTTGGTATCAGGTCAATAATTTTCACAATGCCTCATGAATGCCAAAAAGAGTCCACTTGTTCACATTGAGTCCTTGCGTATAGTCAAGAATCTCTTCCATTTTGCCTTTAAGAGTTACGACATGACTAGAATTTATATTGCTGTCAATCTCACCCTTGTGACATTGCTACTGATTGGGTGCGCAGTCACGACATGTCATGTAATCCCCTAAAACCCAACGGGTATAGAACCAAATGAAGCTGTCTCCTTTGTTCTAAATAAATACGATAAATTCGATGACGACAGGTTGAGCAAAGAGCCCCTTTCCTCGGAATCAAAATGGAAGGAAGTTTACTACGAAGGTTGTTTGCAGAGAGCCATGCGAGAGAAAATGCCCGACATAAGGATTGTCACTGCAACTAAATTCCGCGATCTAGCTTTTCCTAACAGAAGCTTTCTTGATACACCTCGCAGTCCTCAGTCCTTGATTCCGTATCTTAAGAGCGCCCAGTTCCAAGAACGCATCGCTCCGTTGAGAATCAGATACCTAATCATATTGGATATAGAAGATTGGACATATGGTCGACACATAGAGGTAGCAACGGGGAGTGGGACTCCGCTATGGGCCTTTGGTCAAGAGTGGGAAAGAAGTGTGCAAATAGAAGCGGTAGTCTTTGATATTAAAGAGGGGTGGGAGTCTGGTAAGGTAACATCCTCCTCTACTGGCAAATCCGGGGCTGTTATTCCTGTCTGTCTATGCATACCATTATTCCCTATACCATACTCTCCAGCCCAAGGATCTCGGGCCTGTCATGAGCTGGGTAAGACTCTGGCGATATTTATCGCTGGCCGGTATGAAACTGAGCCACTTTCTGAGTAAGAGTTAGCGGCGTGCTGAGAGGCTATTCATGTGCTTTACTACTACTGATTCTTTTTTTCTCCCTAAGCTTCTGAGTACCCTGTGATGGGAACACGAAATTCAATATCAATCAAAAGGTTAGGGACAGGTCACTATAGAAGTAAAGGGTGACCTGCCCCCATATGAGGGTGGCTAAGCCACGGGATGATCCGTAGGACGGGAGGTGGTTGCTTTGTCTCTGGAGCAGGTGGGACTATTTCTATCTGGTGTATCAGACTTCGTTTTAGAAACATTGAGCATCGGATTATAGATTTCTGCTATGATTGGAAGGAATTTAGAGCCTCAAAAACTTATGACTACCAAACCAAACCTTTAATAAAATCTTGCTGACTGTGGGTTTTGACTACGGCACGTATTGTTGACTTTTACAGATTTGCCAGGCACCACAATATACAGGAATTAAAGCTGAATGGGCTGTGGCCAGGGGAAGAGGGAAAATGCAAGATTTGAGTCGATTTAAAAGCCTTTTTCCTTGACCTGGT
>JAUWZC010000260.1 GCA_030615565.1 Desulfobacteraceae bacterium
TCCAGGTATTTGAAGGCACAAGAGGGCTTGATACAGACCAGACAAAGGTCAGATTTTCCGGGGATATTATGAGGATAGCCCTTTCCAAGGAGATCCTTGGAAGGTCCTTTGATGGCCTGGGCAGACCGATTGATGGTGGGCCAGAGATCATTCCAGAGGTTCGATTACCAATTACAGGTGCAGCTATTAACCCAACAGCAAGGGACTATCCAAATGAATTTATCCAAACCGGTATCTCTACCATTGATGGAATGAATACCTTGGTGAGGGGACAAAAGCTTCCGATCTTTTCGGGCGCTGGATTGCCTCATAATGATCTTGCTGCACAGATAGCAAGACAGGCTACAGTTTTGGGTTCAGAGGAACCATTCTCTGTAATTTTTGCAGCCATGGGGATAACCCATGAAGAGGCAAATTTTTTCATGAATAGCTTTGAATCCACTGGGGCATTGGAAAGGATAGTTTCCTTTATCAATCTGGCAGATGACCCGGCCATTGAAAGGCTTATTACTCCAAGAATGGCCCTTACAGCTGCGGAGTTTCTCGCCTTTAATTACGACACCCATGTTTTGGTTATACTTACAGACATGACCAACTACGGTGAGGCCCTGAGGGAAATTTCATCGGCAAGAGAAGAGGTTCCTGGAAGGAGAGGGTATCCGGGGTACATGTATACCGATTTGGCAAGCAATTATGAGAGGGCAGGAAGAATCATAGGAAGAAAGGGCTCCATCACTCAGATGCCAATCCTCTCTATGCCAGATGATGATATAACACATCCCATACCTGACCTTACAGGATACATAACTGAGGGGCAATTTGTCCTGTCTCGTGAATTACACAGAAAGGGAATTTATCCTCCCGTAGATGTTCTACCCAGCCTGTCGAGGCTCATGAATGAAGGGATTGGGGAAGGCAGAACAAGGGCAGATCATTTAGGGGTGTCTGACCAATGTTATTCTGCATATGCTGAGGGAAGGGATGTGAGGAGCCTGGTTGCAGTTGTAGGAGAGGAGGCTTTAAGCGAAAGGGATCGCCTCAATTTAAAGTTTGCAGATATTTTTGAAGAGAGGTTTGTCTCCCAGGGAGTGGATGAAAACAGAACCATTGAACAAACACTTAATTTGGGGTGGGAACTTCTCTCAATGCTTCCAGAGGGGGAACTAAAAAGGATAGACGAAAAATACGTTAAGCAATATTACAAGAAAAGGTCTTAATTATCAATTAGCAATTTAAAATTATCAATTAGCAATAACCAATAACGGGTAACAAGCAACGAGTAAATGGCAGAGATTCTACAAAATGTTAAGCCCACAAGGATGGAGCTATTAAAGCTCAAAAAAAGGGTTAAGCTTGCTGACAAAGGACATAAACTTTTAAAGGAAAAGAGAGATGCACTGATTTCCGAGTTCATGTTAGTGATCAAGGAATATAAGGACGCACGAAAGAGGGCAGAGGAAAAATTAAAGATTGCCTTTGGAAATCTCCTTATGGCTGAAGTTTTGCTGGGATCTCGGGATATAGAACAGATAAGTGAGATAACATTACGGGATATAGCCTTAGATTTTATGACTAAAAACATAATGGGTGTCTCAGTACCTATTATGAAAATCGAAAATCTTGTTCGGCGGATAAATGAAAGAGGTTATGGCTTTTTAGGTACAAACGCGAAACTTGATGATGCCGCCAAAAATTTTGAAGAGTCCATCTTATTAATTGTGAAGCTGGCAGAGGTGGAAGAGTCTGTCAGGAGGATTGCCGAGGAGGTAGAAAAGACAAAAAGAAGGGTTAATGCATTGGAATACATTGTTATCCCCAGGCTTAGGGCAACGATTAAGCATATAGAAATGAGGATGGAAGAGATAGAAAGAGAAAGTTTCTTAAGATTAAAGAAGATCAAGGCCTCTCTTGAAGCAAGAAAGAAGTAAACTGGAAGGGGTTTGAAAACCCTCCTTTATCATATTGTCCTTTTTTCACCTGAAAATAATTTCCATGCTACATAAAGCCCAAATGTCAAAATCTTTACTTAGATAAAGGAGCTATATTTTTATTTATGCCCTAATATCTTTCTGCTGGATTTTGGGCTTGACCTGCCCGCCATCGTCCCGTTTTGCGGGACTCAGGCAAGGCGGCCGGGTTTGAAATTTGAGTTTGTTTCCGATTTTATGGAATTGGGATTGTCATATAGGGTGCACACAATATGACTGTTGGGTCGGGCAGAAGAAAAAGGATCTATGAAAGGGATAGGGATACCAAGACAAGATTATTTTACCTCTTTTTGATTGCCCAGATCTGTGCCTTGTTTGGTTTGGTTGTTGGAATTCTTTTTTTTATTTTACGGTTTTTTAGAATTATTTAAGAAATAACCTGTCCTATTTTCTTAATCCTCCCTTTAAGTACCCACATCATTTTCTTCTTGACAAACGAAACTCTATTGGTAAAAGGTGTTTGAAACTCAGAATTTATCAACTTCATCCCTAATGCCAATTAAAACTTTAATCGAAAAACGAACCGGGATGTAATAAAGAGCATTTGGAACAGAGTGCACAGAAAATTGTGCATGTTTGCACAAAGACCTGTGCTACCTTATGCTTTTTTTGATAGGTCAAACCTTCCCTCTTGAAGCAATCTTTAATAATGGATGATTGACGCATTTCATCCTGAATGCCTGAAACGTCTATGGAATAAAGATTCCCAGACACGCTATGTCAATGAAGGGGGACGCCCTTAAAATTTTAAGTTGACAGCATATTAGAGAAGTGATAAACATGAATATATGCCAAGATTAGCCCGACTGGACGCACCCGGTGTTTTACATCACATTATGATCAGGGGGATAGAGCGTCGAAAAATATTCAGAAACGATAAGGATCGGGAAGATTTTTTAGATCGCCTCTCAACCTTGCTGCCTAAGACGGAGACATCTTGCTATGCTTGGGTATTTCTTCCAAATCATGCCCATTTTCTTTTTAGAACCGGCACAATCCCTCTTGCCACATTGATGAGAAGATTGCTT
>JAUWZC010000018.1 GCA_030615565.1 Desulfobacteraceae bacterium
ATGAAAATATAAAGCCAATCTTCCATCTATTTTTATCGATGTAATCATGACTTCCCCGTTCTCTAGATCAGCTTAACATAAACTCTGTCAAATGAAGCAAGAAGAACATCGGGATAAATTGAAAACAACTCGTCAGCAGATGATCGTCCTCTTGAGCAAAAAGGATATGAGCGCCAGGGAACTCTCCCAGGCGATGGGAATCCGGGAAAAAGAGGTCTATGAGCACCTTCCTCATATTGCTCGCTCAGCAACAGCCCAAAGAAAAAAAGTTATTATCCGGCCTTCCTGCTGCCTAACATGTGGATATGTTTTTAAAGACCGAAGGCGCTTCACCCGCCCTAGTCGTTGCCCGCGCTGCAAAAGAACGCACCTTCAAGAGCCAATGTATAGAGTCTGTTAGCGGATAATTTAAAATTACCCCTTCTTCCCTCTTGAAATAATATCGATAATGATTACTATTTTATCAAACGATAGGTCGACCGAGAAACTAAGAAAGGAGGTGGCAGATATGACAAGGATGTTACAATTAATACCGAGGAGAGACAATTTTCTGTCTTTATTCCCAGGTATAGGTGTATTTGACCGATTCTTCAATGACCTTGAACTTCCAGACCTTTTCAATGAAGAGAGGATGTTAGTACCAGCGTTTGATATATCTGAAACAGAAAAGGAATATATGATTACTGGTGACATTCCGGGAATTGATATTAAGGATCTTGATATCACGCTTTTAGATGGAATCCTTACCATCAAAGGCGAAAAGAAAAAGGAAAAGGAAGATAAGGATGAAAATTACCAGCGGATTGAGCGACATTATGGTTCATTCCAGCGGAATTTCCGAATTCCCGAGAAAGTTAAAACAGATAAATTAGACGCAACATACAAAGATGGTGTGTTAAAGCTCACTCTCCCAAAGGCTGAAGCGAGTGAGGCCAAGAAGATAGAGGTCAAAGAAGAAAGCAAGAAGAAAAAGTAAACACCAACAGAAGGCTTAACAGCCTCATTATTAGAGGGCATTGTTCAGATGACAATGCCCTTTTCTATTGTCATCTACTAAAAATTATACCGAGTTTGCAACTTATCCTAAAATCTTTCTCCCATATCTAAATTTCACTCTTGACAAAGCGTACGTTATAAAGTACCATTTTAATGCTCAAATTTTAACACAATAGAGGTCAATTATGCCAACCTTAACAGCTACCGAAGCAAGATCAAAGCTGTATCGACTCATTGACGAAGCAGCGTCTTCCCACGAGCCAATTATCATCACCGGTAAGCGTAGCAGTGCCGTGCTTATTTCAGAAGATGATTGGCGATCCATACAGGAAACGCTCTATCTGATGAATATTCCTGGTATGCGCGAATCAATCCGTGATGGTTTAGCCACACCAATTGAGGAATGCAATGAGGCTATTGAGTGGTGAAGTGGCGAGTCGTTTACACAAAACTGGCTCAAAGAGACGCTAAAAGGTTATCTGCTGCCGGTCTTCGAAAAAAAGCCGAAACATTGCTGGATATCCTGCGCGAAAATCCTTATCAAACGCCTCCTCCATTTGAAAAGCTGTTAGGCGACTTATCAGGAGCCTATTCCCATCGTATAAATATACAGCACCGATTAGTTTATCAAATTCTTGATGATGAAAAAGTGGTCAAAGTTATTCGGATGTGGACGCATTTTGAATAATTGAACATAAGAATGGCATGAACTCTCACTGGGTTTTCGCTGTGCTCAATCCCAGAAGGGTATGCCTTAGCACGCATCTCTTCAAGAAGCAGGGAAAAGAAAAGGAGATAGAATAATTCGAAAACAAACATATAGAGAGCAACACAAAGAGCGGAACGATCTTTCTGGAGAACATACAGTTGGTGATGCCGGACAGATAATACTGGCATGCCTATTTGCAGGTATGTGGATAGCTGACACGTTCTTTTTAAAGTACACGACTTTCCTAAATAACTATGTTCCACTTGGCTTCAGAATACCTTTTGGAGTCGTGTTGCTGGTTGTATCTGGTTACCTGGCACAAACGGGTCTGTCTATCATGTTCGGTGAGAAGAGAGAGAACTCCAGCGTTATCAGGAAAAGCGTGTTTAACGTCATACGGCATCCAATATATCTTAGCGAGATCTTGCTCTATCTTGGCTTATTGATGCTGAGTATATCACTTGCTGCTTATGGCGATCGTATTCCTGCATTACATTTCGCGCTACGAAGAAAGGCTTCTACTCGCTCGTTTTGGGGAGGAGTATAGAGAGTACATGCAGGAAGTGCCAATGTGGATCCCACGATTGCGGAAGAGATGAGAGAAACTGCTGCGATTGATTGTTTGGAGCACTACAGCGCAAGCAAGACGCTATACTGGACGAATAACTTACCCAAAAAAAGTGGACACCAAAAATAACTAAAAGGAGGTATCCACATGTCAGGAATAAAAGGAGCAAAGAAGACACATCGATACCTTGACGAGTATAAGGTTAAGGCTGTATTGTTGGCCAGCAAATCAAACAAATTCGCTGGCGCTCTTTTGTCAGCCTCTTACCGGGAGTGTTAGTGTACTATAAAATTAACAAATAAAGGAGAAAGCTATGATTATTAAAAAATTAAGTGATGTCCCCTTCACCCATGTAGCCGGATATGATCATGTGAAAAAGCAAATCGTCATAGGTTCAGACGACGGATCGCAGGAGATCGTGATGCGCTATTTCAGCATAGAGCCTGGTGGAACGAGCCCACATCACAGTCACGATTTCCCACACCTGGTAAAAATAGAAGCAGGCAACGGCATCGCAATAGATACAACGGGCAATGAACATCAGGTGCAAACAGGCGATTATGTGTATATCAATGACAACGAGACCCACCAATTCAGAAATACAGGCTCGAAGCCGTTTAATTTCATCTGCATCGTTCCACAAAGAGGAGAGAGTTAATCTCATATCTCACAAGCTGGATGCAGGCGACGGCTTACCGCGCCTGATCCGCGATGTTATCTGAAAAAAAATGGATAAACGATCATGAGAAGAAAGGAAAAAGAAATCACCGAAGAGACAGCCATCGAAGCCATCATTCAGAAATCGCTTGTTTGCCGTCTTGCTTTGTCTGATGGTAACTTTCCATACATTGTGCCGTTGTGTTTTGGCTATAGAGATAAGGTGCTTTATTTCCATGGCTCTCTTAAAGGAAAGAAGATCGATATCATTAGAAAGAATCAAAACATTTGCTTTGAGTTTGATATAAACACCGAAATTGTAAAAGCAGAAGATGCATGTCATTGGAGTATGAAATACCAGAGCGTTGTAGGCTTTGGAAAAGCTGTTCTTCTTGAAGATTTAGATGAAAAACGAAAGGCACTCAACATCATTATGAGTCAATATTCTGATCGAACATTCCAGTTTAATGATGCCACTTTAAAAGGAACAGTAGTCATCAAAGTTGAAATAGAGAGCATGACAGGTAAACAATCTGAATTTTGACAATAAGGGAGCTTCAGATAACAAAATGATGGAGCAGATGCCTAAAGCTTGGGCACTTTGAATTATATTGACCTTAATGAAGGTTTTTCATTATTTCGAACTATTGTACTCATTATCCAGCACTTCTAATCATTGACATTATATGGTAAAAGTCTACACAGAATAAATGAGTATTTTCATGTGCCGATGTGCTTTTCTTACTATGGACGATTTAGAGGGATTCGTCAGCGACGACGAACTGACTATCGGGCACCTTCACGATTTGGGCTGGACAGTTGAAATGGCTTCTTGGCATAAGGCCTATAACTGGAGCCAATTCGATGTGGTGGTAATTCGCACGACTTGGGACTATCAGAATGATCCTGAAGCTTTTCTTGCTGTGCTCGAATCTATTGATCGTTCTGGTGCACGTCTGGAGAACTCATTGGAGTTAGTGCGATGGAATATGCAAAAAACCTACCTGCGCGACATCGAGGCTAAAGGCGCTTCCATAGTTCCAACTCTCTGGGAAGAGGGAGCGCTGGATACGACAAAGCTTGGCTCTTTCTTTGACCAACTCGACGCAGAGGAGATTATAATCAAGCCGATCATAGGTGCGAATGCGGATCATACGTTTCGCCTTCATCGAAGTCGGAGCAATGGAAGTATGGCTGTGCTTGAGGAAATATTTCGTAGGCGCGCTTACATGGTACAACCTTTTATGCCAAGAATTGTAGAGGAGGGTGAATTTTCCTTGATCTATTTTGGAGGCATGCATAGTCATACAATTCTAAAAATCCCAAAGACCAATGATTTCCGCGTTCAGGAGGAACACGGTGGCGATATACGTCCTGCAATTGCTGAGCCAGAGTTGCTAGACAGCGGGCAGCAAGTCATCGACTCTCTACCTCAGAGGCCGCTCTATGCTAGAGCAGACTTTGTACGCACCGAACAAAGTACATTTGCCTTAATGGAATTGGAGTTGATTGAGCCGGCGCTCTATTTCCGAATGGATGCGGATTCGCCAATACGTTTCGCCCACGCACTGAAAACATGGGTAAGCTATTGAGGAAATTGCCACATAGCCAGCGCGTCGAGCGGACGGCCAGATCGGGGTGTACTTGAAGGCTCAGTTGGCATTGCATAGAATTTATCATTCATTGAGTTTTCTATAAAGGGCCGCTGCTCACACGCCGCCTGTTAAGAACATCTTCGCACGCAGATAGGAACGATGATGGTATTACGTACAATAAATAAAGACCAGCTAAGAGATATCCTGATTAAAAACTGGATGACACACGATGCCCTTTGGTATGGTGAGGTGGCGGCGAAGTTTGGCATGGCTGAGGCAAGCCCCATGAATCTTCGGGTATGCAGAAAGTTGGGGCAGATTGAGTTCGGGCGTTTGATGAAAATGGTCGAAGCACCACCCCCGAAAGATATTGAGGAATACCAGGAATTGTTTGAGATAGGAAAACAGGTCTTCTTTCCAGACTTTATCTCCGTTCAAATCGATTATCCTGGTAATGACTCGCAAGTTTTTCACTTCTCAGACTGCTTTGCCCATGGAGGCATGAAGAAATTAGGACTCCTTCCAGATTACGAGTGCGGGATCTTTGAGAGGATAGAGGGATGGTTTGACGCAATGGAGCTTAAATATACCCGAACTCCAGATCTCAGTCGCTGTCTCAAGTTTAAGGGGAAAGAATGCAAGATCACCGTACAGTTCCATTTTGAATGAGGGAAAGTTAAGAGTCTTTATTTCCCGAGGAATCATTAAGCCCTTTATGAGATTATTGCTTAACCCGTCAATCCACCTGACCGCTATTTCGCTGGCGCCCTTCAACAATGTCAGGACTTTCAGCTCCTTCGACAAACTCAGGGCTTTCAGCTCCTTCGACAAACTCAGGGCTTTCAGCTCCATAGAGGCAGGTGATCTTATCGTTAAAAAATAGAAGGTATAATCATTTATTTTGAAACAAAATTATGCCTTGCTAAAATTTGTTTCAGTGGACCGTGCTAAAGGGAAGCTGTTGAAACATCTTCTGTCATATTTTCAAGCCGTTCTATTCTTTCCACCGGTGGCGGATGTGAATAGTTGAACCAGGAAAAAATTGGATGGGGTACCAAATTGGCCAGGTTGTCAGCGCTAAGCTTTATCAGGGCATTTTTCATCGGTCCGGCTGTTCCCATCATCTTAACAGCAATATCATCGGCTTCCCTTTCATACTTTCTGGAGATAGCCGACCCTACAGGCCTCGTAAAATAGCCAAGGGGGCTTAAAAGGACAGGCACAAGAAACAGGCCAACGTATCCAATCTGTTCCGGGAAACCGAATGTCTGATAAATTAGCTGCCATTTAAGCAATTTTGCTACAATAAAAAGCCCGATTAAGGACAGTATCTCTAATAGAACGAGCTGTTTGATAATATGTTTTTTCATCCAGTGACCCGTTTCATGAGCAAGGACTGATAGGATTTCCTCATCAGGATGTGATGAAAGTAAGGTATCAAATAGAACAATCCTTTTTGTCCTGCCAATTCCTGTGAAATATGCATTGGTGTGTCTGCTCCTTTTACCAGCATCCATCTGAAACACCCCTTTTACTGCCAGCCCTGCCTTCCCCATCAGGGTAGCGATATTGTTTTCTAGTTCTTTATTGGTAATTTGTTCAAATTTATTAAACAGGGGAGCAATCAGCACTGGATATAACCACATAATCAACAACTCAAACACCGAAATGACTATCCATGCGAAAAACCACCAGGTATTTTTAAAATAGTATACCAATGTCAATAGAAAAAAGATAATAATACCACCCAGAATAAATGATATGGCCATACCCTTAATCCAATCTATGAGCCACAATTTAATGGTTCTTGTATTGAATCCGTACCTATCTTCGATCACAAAGGTACTGTAGAGATCAAATGGAATATCAAGGAGATTGGCAATCATTGCAAGAATGGTAAAAAAGATCAGCCCCCCGCCTATAAAGCCTATGTGCCAGTTATTTATTATTTCAACCAACCAGGGCAAAAAACAGGTCAATAAAATGACAAGCAATAAGGCCTGATCAAATAATTTTTCACCAATGCCAAACCTGGTAGAATCTGCTGTATAAGCTGCAATTTTGGAAAATTTCTCTTTATCCACTGTATCCTGAAAAACACGGGGGACATGTTTTCCATGCTGGCGTAGATGGGTGATATTAATCCAGTTTAGGGTAAGCTGAAACAGGGATTGAAAAACAAATACTGCAAGGAATGCGATGAGTAATGCATTAAACTGGATCATATTTTTTTAGTCCACGTTTTCTTTCAAAATTGGTAACATTTTAGCTCTTTTAAATTACCTGGTGAATGAGCATGGAGATGTCTTTTTTTATCATGCCCTCACAAAGACGAGTCGGTAGGTCCCGATAATCGGGATGCACACGAACAAAGTTCCTAGAAGACAATGACGAGTTGCTCGTGCACACGGTTTGAAGCGGCACGCTGAGGCCCCATGTTAGAGGGCATGATGTAAAAAAAGACATCTCCATGCTCATGCGTCTCACCAAGGATAACTATGCGGCCTTGAGTAAAGGCCAGGAGTAGTTTTTAAAGAGCTAAAATGTTACCTAAATTGCTATACCTTAAGAGAGTGTTTTTTTCCATCGCACCCCCTCTTCACAGAAATCAACGATCTTACATTCCTGATGCCTTGGCCTTCTGGCAATACAAATGGCCCGTCCATGTAGTATAAGGAGGTTCGAAAAGAGCCTCCATTTTTCTTTTGGAACAATCTCCATAAGGTCAAATTCTACCTTGGTGGCATCTATGTTGTTACTCAGCCCGATGAGTTTACTCAACCTCAGAACATGGGTGTCTACCGTAATCCCTGGAATTCCAAATGCCTCAGAAAGTACAACATTTGCAGTCTTCCTCCCAATTCCCGGTAGAGATACCAAGTCCTTAAGGTTAGCTGGTACTTTCCCGTTGAATTTCTCTACCAAGACAGTGCTGAAGGCCTTGATGGACTTGGCCTTATTTCTGAAAAATCCAGTAGGCCTGATATTATCTTCCAGTTCAGTCAGATCTACCTGAGCATAGTCTTTTACAGACCTGTATTTCTTAAATAGCTCCTTGGTTACCTTGTTTACTCTTTCATCGGTGCACTGGGCCGAAAGGACTGTAGAAACCAAAAGCTCCAACGGGTTCTTAAAGGTAAGGGCAGTTTTGGCATCAGGATATTCCTTTTCTAGGATCTCGATTATTCGCACTACTGGTTTTTTGGAATCTTCCTTTTCCATCTATTTTCCTCATCCTAAGATGAGTCTACCTCAAAACGTTCACCTGACCAGATATTGGCACCTTTGTGATAACCTCTCTTTTCCCAGAACCCAGGACGATCCTCATTCAAGAGCTGGATCTCTGAAACCCATTTAACGCTCTTATATGCATAGGAATCTGGCACTATAAGTCTGAGGGGATATCCATGATCCCAGGTAAGGGGCTTCCCATTTCGCTCCCATACGAGAAGGGTATCCGGGTGTAGCAGGACTTCAAGAGATAGGTTTGTCTCGAAACCACCAGGACTTCGCACCATGGCAAAACGTGCCTCGGCTAAAGGATTGGCTAATTCCAGAATCCGGTGAACAGGAACTCCTTTCCACTTATTATCAGGAACACTCCATGACTCTACACAGTGAAAGTCTCTGACAACCTCAACTGCATCAAGTTCCCGAACCTCCTGGAAGGTAAGGGTCAATGATCTCTCCACCAGACCTGTGATCTTTAATGTCCAGGAGTCTGGATCCATATCAGGTGGTGAATCTGCTGTCCTAACAGGCCATTTTTTAATCCAGTGTTGACCAACAGGCAGATCACCGGGATTTTTACCCTTAATTGTGGCCAATTATGCCTCTTTGTATTCAAATTCCTTCTACGACCTTTATTAATCTGTAAAGTGTCTGATTTATTGGCGTTTGGATTCCATGCTTTTTCCCAAGCTCAATCACTTTTCCTGCAAACATTTCAACCTCCGTCTTCCTTTTAGCTTCAACATCTTGAAGCATGGAGGTTTTACCCTGTGGGGATAGGGTAGATAGAAATGAATTCCAATTTTCGATGTCTTCTTCAAATAAATGGACTCCTTCTGCTTTAGCAATAGTCATGACTTCCCTCATTGCCGATTCCATGAGTTCCCTGGCCTCTTGAGAATTCTGAAAAACCGAATAGGGTGCACCTAATACGGCCGAGGCCTGATTGATACCCACATTAATCATGAATTTCCACCAAAGGATTCGAATCATGTCCTCAGGTGTTTCGTAGTTAATCCCAGCTTGATCTAAAAGAGATTGAACCCTCATGACACGCTCGGTAAGATGGAGATTCTTAACCTCTCCAAAAAACAACTTTCCCTGTTGACAAAAGGTGATGCTATTCTCTTGCCTGACCGCATCAATACCGACTGCAACAGCATACAGCACTTTATCTGTCCCATAGACAGCACCAATCTGTTCTTCACTTTCAATGCCATTCATAATGGATAAGATTAAGGTGTTTTCACCCACCCTGTTAGATATATCCCTGATTGCTTCTTCGAGATGGTGATGTTTGACAGCTACTATGATAAAATCAGATGTTGGCGCCTTTTCTTCCGGTCTGATAACACTGAAAAAATAGCACTTTTCATTAACGATCAGCCCTTTTTCTCTGAGCCTGTCATAGCGATCACCTGTGGCCACAAGGGATATGCAATTTTTGTCCATTTCATAAAACTTGCTAGCATAGCAGGCGCCCATGGCTCCAGCACCGATCACTACTATCGTTTTAATAGGTGAGATCACTCAATTTCCTCACATTAAAACCATAACAATTTTTAAAAGAGATACATCCAATATAGATAAAAGGCAAACAATATATTGAGGAAATTTTTCAGAAATTAGCTTTACACAAATCGAGTGTACTAAGAGGGTTATAATTCAACTACTTCAACGCCCAGGGAACTCTCAAGCCATCTGGCAACTAATCTTCTGTGGCAGAACACTCCAGGTGGCTCATGACAAAGCAATATCTTGCCATCCAGATCTATATAAACCTTTTTTGGATCGAGCTTACTCAATGTTTCCTTATAATATCTTTGTGTGTAGACCTCTTCCGTTATCTTCCCTCCCCTCCAATCTCTAAGAAGGCTTAAAGATGGCATCAGAGCAGGATATTTCTCAAATCTGTATCCTTTCATAGGCCATGGAAAATCGCTCCTCGCAATGCTTACTGTATGTGCTATATCCTTTGACTTTTTAAAACAACTGGTCTTGATCATGATAATCTAATTTAAACTCTATTTCCTTGACCCCTAAAAGTATTTACTATATATTTTTATTATTCACAATCCTATCCTGAGGAAAAATGGCAAGAAAAGAACTTGCATACTTTCGGATCTTCCATGAGGTATCTAGAGCTATTCTTTCAGTGCTTGATTCAAAAGAAGTGCTACGCCTTATTGTGAAAAGGATAGTTCCCGCGATGAAATTAAAGGCCTCCAGCCTCAGACTCCTGAATGAAAAGACGAATGATTTAGAATTAGTTGCATCCCGTTTTCTGAGCAAAAAGTATCTGAGAAAAGGGCCACTTAATGCGGACAAAAGCGTACCGGAGGTATTGGAGGGGAGACCAGTCCTGATCATTGATGCACAAAACGATCCAAGGATTCAGTACCAGAAAGAAAAGGCGGAAGAAGGGATTGCCTCTATTTTAAGCGTGCCCGTTCAGATACACAATAAAGTTATTGGAATGCTGAGACTTTATACCTCCTCTCCCAGATCTTTTACTGAGGAAGAAATCGAATTTGTATCTGCCCTGGGTGAAATGGCTGGATTGGCTATAATAAATGCCAGAATGTACGAAAAAGAGAAGGAAAGACTGACCAGGCTTTTTAAAAAAGGAGGTCTAGAGCCTGTCTATAAAGAGAAAATTAAAAAATATGGGATCAAAACTATAACCAGGGACACCTTTGACACCCAAAGATCCACTGAATTCTTTAAGATTTTACACGAGGTCACTCGAGATCTACTCTATGATCTGAACTCAAGTGATGTCTTGGGTTCTATGGTAGAGAAAGCTATCCATATTATGCATATTAAGGGATGCTGCGTATATCTGCTAAATGAAACAACTGGTAGACTAGAGATGGTTGCATCAAGAGGGTTGAGCAATGAATATCTTCAAAAAGGACCTCTTGATGCAGATAAGAGTATGCCAGATGTAGTAAAAGGAAAGACAGTTTTTATAAAGGATGTTGCTACCAATAAAAACATACAGTATCGAGATGAGGCGGTAAATGAAGGTATTGTATCAATATTATCTGCCCCCATCTCTGTTAAGGGTTATGTCATTGGAGAGATAAGGCTCTATTCAGCAGATGAAAGGGAATATGATAATGAAGAGATCGAATTCATTCTGGCCTTAGCAGAAATTGGTGGCATTTCTATTACCAATACCAAATTCTACCAGAGGCTGAAGAATGATATAAAATTCTGGGAATCAACCCTTTCATATCTAGATAGGTATTAGAAAAATCTCAGGAGATCCTCCTTTTTTTTAGGTAATAGTTCTTAAGATCAATTAATCTACCTGCATATTCCTTTCTGAAATAGAGAAACTGATAATTCCCAATCTCCTCAGCTAATGGCTCTAAAAAAGGAGTGATATCGACCCCAAAACTGTTCATCTTTTTTTTGTCAGCTTCATGTATGATCAACAGACTGTAATAATATAAAAGTAGTCTCAATCTTGTTTCTCTCCTAAATAGATAGGCTCTCCCTCCGATAGAATTTACCAAAAAACCGGCATACCTATATAAAATATCCAGTGTTGGTGGAAGCCCCTCCTTTTGACCACATTCATTACTTGACATAAGCCATTTGTAAAATAATGCAAGGTTAATCTCCATAGTATCTGTTTCATTCTTTAAAATTAGTTTAATAAGTTTTAAATCCTTTTTTAAATCTAAGGCCCTATAAAAATGATAGATATTCTTGATAATCATATCATAATCAAAGCCTTCTCCTGCTGGAATAGGAGGATCTAAGGATAAATTACGAATGATTTTTGTAAAACGGTTAAATGTATCTTCCCCTATTCTCAATCCCCTGATATAGTCCTTTTTATCAAGATATGTGAAAAACTCCTTGAGGTCCCTTTCCATCTTCTGACATTCATTTTCAACCCCCATTGCTTTACTCTCAACTTCTTTTTCCCCTAAAACTTCTTCGAGCTTTTCCTTGGGTGCTGGTATGGTTGGCGACTTAGTAATTATATCTTTTGCCTCTGGCAACTCCCTTTTTCCCTCCTCCTGAAAGATCGGCTGTTTCTCACCCTCCTTGACAAAATAGGTAAAGTAGAAAACCAACAAACCACCTGCAATAAGGGCAATTACCAGGAGCATTAGTCCCCTATTCCCTTTCATTTCTTATCCCTCCATCTCAGGTTTAAGATTTAGTGGTAAATCAAGGGTTACTACAGTTCCCTTGCCACCCCTGCTTTTGATATCAATTTCCCCTTGGTGATTCATTAAAATTTGATAGACCATAGTCAATCCCAAACCCGCCCCTGTTGTCTTGGAAGTGACAAAGGGATCAAGGATGGAGCCAAGTTCATCCTCATTTATGCCTATACCAGAGTCCTCTACTACTATCCGGATATTAGAATCTACCGCCCGTGCCGTAAGCCTAAGAGTACCATGCGTAGACAAGGCTTCTATACTATTTTCTATAATATTCTTTAATGCCCTTGATATCTGTGCCTTGTCCAGAGTAATGGTAGGCAAACCCTCTTCAATATCTGTTTCCAGATGGATGGATTGCCTGGATATAATCGGTGAAAAATCCTCTATAACTTTGGACAAGAGATTGTTCATATTTGCTGGCTGGAGATAAGCAGTCTGCATTTCCGCAATCTCTTTTACATCTTGAACGAGTTTTTCGAGCCTGGAGGTCTCGTTAAGAATGATATCGAGATATTTTTGGAATTTATTATTCATCTCTAAATCAGCCTTCATCCTTGCTGCAAAACCACCAATGGACATAATAGGATTCCTCACCTCATGGGCCACTCCCTGCACAAGATTGGCTATGGCTGCTGAGCGCTCCGATCTAATCAGTTTTTGTTGAGTGACTCTAAGTTCCTCTGCGGTTAATTGGAAGTTTTCCTCTAACCTCTGGTAAAGCTTTGCATTATCAAGGGCAACAGCAATCTGCTGAGCAAGGGCTGTTAAGAGTTCACTGTCCTCCTTTGTAAAAGGGCTCCCATTCTTTTTGTTGATAACCTGAATAGCACCTATCGTCTTTCCCCTTATGGTAAGCGGAACACACATAAGTGACCGAGTAGTAAAACCTGTTTCCCTGTCAAACCGATCACTAAATCTAGTCTCCTTGTGCACGTCTTCAACAATCATCGGTTTTCCGTTCTGGATAACCCACCCGGCAATCCCTTCACCAAATTTTAATCTCCGGGACTGAATAAATCCTCCCTTCTCCCCCCTTGCCATCCTGACAATAATATCCCCTTTTTCTGTATCAAGCTCATAGACTGAACTGGCCTCGGCCTCCATAAACTCTTCAGCCGTTTTCATGGCAAAATTAAGTACATCACTGGTTTGGAGTGATGAATTTATAAGGGCACTAGATTTTATAAGGGCAGATAATTCCCTGCGATATATATCATTGCTGAGCCCTTTACTCATATTATCTATTTTTTTCAAGGCCTCTTTAATGGAAGGTAGTTGTTTTAGGGTTACTATTTTTTAATAATAACTTAATTAGAATAATTGGTAAAACAAAAAATCTTTTTCTAGCACTTGAAGATTGCTATTTGCAAAACTTTTATTAAAAAACAATGCATTTCTAAACGATAGCAAAAGGCCTTGACCCCTATATGGGCTTATGATATTAAATGTTTCGTCATTCATAATCAAGTCTTCCCTTTGATCTGTTTCTTAAGGAGGAAAAAATGCATCACAAAGTTCAACCTGCTCTTGAACACTATATAGGTATCCCAGGTTCTGTTATTACCTTGTTTATTCTAATATTTGGTCTTGCCCTCTTTTTCTATATTATCTACAGAAGATATCTATTGCTGAGATCTGCCAAACCGGATCTTCGATTTGATTCATTATATCAGAGATTCTATGATCTCATTATCTATGGTATTTTCCAAAAACGACAGCCCCGCTATCTCTGGATTGGCATATTACATATCATGATCTTTTGGGGTTTTGTTGTTCTTGTCTTAAGATCTATAACCCTCTATGGGCTCGGGGTAAAGGCGGAATTTATTTTACCCCTTATGGAGGGCTCTATAGGGGAGCTTTATCATTTTTTTAAGGATATATTCGAAATTATGGTCCTTTTTGCCTGTATTGCAGCTATATTAAGGCGGGCTATCTCAAAACCTGCCAGATATGAATTTAAGCATGGAAAGGCCCACAAATTTCACGCCTATCTGGTGCTTGGTCTGATTAGTTTTCTAATGGTAACAGATATGGCCATGGATGGAAGTGGAATCCTGCTTGGAGAGGAAAGTGCCTTCTGGCTGCCTGCTGCAAATAGTGCTGCTTATCTCTTTAATGGTTTCAGTCAGAATAATTTAAAATCTATTTTTCTGTGGAATTATTGGCTTCATATCCTGACACTAATGGTTTTCCTCAATTATCTCCCTCTCGGGAAACATTTTCATATCATTACAGGCGTCTTCAACGTGTTTTTAAGAAAACTTAAAAAGGGTTCTATAAAACCTCCCAGATGGGATATTGAAAATATTGAGGATCTAGATTCGTTGGGAGTGGAGAAAGTAGAGGATTTTACCTGGAAACATATCCTAGACTTCTATACCTGCACCGAATGCGGCCGGTGTACCGATAACTGCCCGGCAAATACGGTTGGACGACCCTTATCACCTATGGAGGTTACCTTAAAAATTAGGGATTACGCCTATCAAAGCAAGCCTCTCTTTAATTTTAAAAGAAAAACTAATTCACAAGATCAGGGTCTTTCCTTGATAGGAAATGTTATTGCCCCTGATGAAATCTGGTCATGCACCACCTGTGGAGCCTGTGAGGAGGAATGCCCGGTCTTTATTGAATATATTGATAAAATAGTAGATTTAAGGAGATATATGGTTGAGTCGGGGATGATTCCCAAGGATTTTCAGGATGCCCTGCTACGATTTGAGAAGACAGGTAACCCCTTTGGCAAACCACCAAGTAAAAGGGCGGATTGGGTTGAAGAGTTAGATGGTGTTTCTGTAAAGATACTTGAAGAGGGAGATGAGGTAGATGTCCTTTACTTTGTTGACAGCTATGCCTCTTTTGATCCCCAGATTCAACAGGTAGCAATGGCTATTGTCAAGGGCCTAAATAAAGCGGGCATAACCTTTGGTATTCTTGGCCCCAGGGAATCGGATTCAGCCCATCAGGTTAGAAGACTCGGTGAGGAAGGCCTCTTTCAATTTTTAGTGGAAGAGAATATTGAAATATTCAAAACCTGCAAATTTAAAGAAATTGTTACCACAGACCCCCATGCCTTCAATACCCTGAAAAACGATTACCCTGGCAATTTGGTTGTAAAACATTATACTGAATTTTTTCTCCCCTTGATCGAAAGTGGCCGACTAAAGCCAGCTAAATCGCTTGACAATGAAAAGATATATACCTACCATGACCCCTGTTATCTGGGACGGCATAACGGTATCTACGAGGCTCCGAGAAAGATCCTTGCTTCAATCCCTGGTATCAAGATAGTGGAAATAAAAACCAACAGGGATAGAAGTTTTTGCTGTGGCGGTGGTGATATCAATCTCTGGTATGACATTGAGGAGGAAGAGATGAGAATGGGTGAAAAAAGAGTAGCCATGGCCCATGAAGCAGGAGCTAATGTTATTGTCACGGCCTGCCCCTTTTGCCTTCTCAATTTTGATGATGCTATCAAGACAAGCGGACTAGAAGGCGAGATGGAGGTAGTTGATTTGATGGAACTTTTTATGAGCACTCTGTAAACCAAGTAACCCATAGGCTGGGAAGGTATAAATACTAAATCCTAAATCCTAAACAATACCAAAATCCAAATGACCTAAACATATTTGCTGTACGATAGCAGGTTATCAATGTTTTGGATTTAGAACACCTGCCCGCCATCGCGAGCTCAGGCGAGGCGGACGGGTTTGAATTTTGTGCTTGTTTAGAGTTTAGATATTAGGATTTAGGATTTGACATGGCATGTGCTACCGATTAATGAAATAGGGGCTTAGAAACAGGAGGAATAAGAAATGGATATTGTTGTTTGCGTTAAAAGGGTGCCTCTTACAGAAGAGGTAGATCTTGTAATTGATGAGCAGAAAAAAGGGATCAAAAAAGACCAGCTAGCATTTATTTTAAATGATTGGGATAATTATGCAATTGAAGAGGCTATTATCCTGAAAGAGAAGTACGGTGGAACAGTTGTAGCCATTACAGTAGGTAATGAGGATGATGAGGAGGTCTTAAGAAGATCTTTGGCTATGGGTGCTGACAGGGCTATCAGGGTTGAAGTAAGTGATATAAGTAGGTTTGATAGCCTTGGAATCTCAAAGATTCTCTCCTGTGTTGTAAAGGATTTACCATGTGATCTCGTATTTACAGGGGTCCTTGCCGATGACGATAACTGTGGAATAGTTGGTATTATGATGGCAGAGAATTTAAACATGAACCATGCCAATATGGTTACTGCTATTGAAATAGAGGATGGAAAAGCCCGGGTTACATCTGAACTTGAAGGTGGCCTTGGTGAGATTTCACTTATTGATCTCCCTGCCTTAATAACTATCCAGACAGGTATCAACGAGCCAAGATATGTCTCTATCCTGGGTATCAGGAAAGCCGCCAAAAAAGAGCTAAAAATCATGAATCTTGCTGATTTGGGCATATCTGATGAGGAGCTGTCTCCCAAGACCATTATTGAAGAGGTCTACCTGCCGCCAGAAACTGAAGGAGCTCAGATGCTAACCGGAGACCCGGACAAGATCGCTTCTGATTTTATTGAAATTTTAACAAAGAAAGGAGTGATGGAATAATGAGTGAAATATTTGTTATCGTTGAACATAGACTTGGTGAGATAAGGGATATAACCTTTGAAATGTTATGGAAGGCTGGGGAGCTCGCTCAAAAACTATCATATACCGTTACCACCATTATTCTTGGCCATGAGTTGAACTCCATTGTTGATAATATTTCTGACAGGGCTGATAAAATAATCATATTTGATGATGAAAGGCTTAAAAATTTTAATGCAGATATCTATAAAGAAATTTTATCCGGATTAATTGAGGAGTCAAAACCAACTCTTACCCTTATTGGTAATACATCATGGGGAATGGAGCTTGCTCCCTGTCTTTCTGTCAAGACTGGCCTCCCCTTGGCTACTGACTGCATAGATATAATGTTTAAAGATGATAAATTTATTGCCCAGAGGCAGATGTTTAATGGAAAGATCTTTTCCAATGTCTCCTTTGCAGAATCTAAAGAATGTCTTCTTACAATAAGATCAGGTGTATTCCCTAAAGACAAAATCGGTGACAGGCAAGCTGAAATAATTCAGAAAGATTTTCCTCTAACAGACATACCATTGAAAAAGAACTTTATAGAATTTGTTGAAACAGCAGCCGGTGATGTGGATATAAGCCAGGCAGAACTTCTTGTCTCTGTTGGAAGGGGTATCGGAGAGGAAGAAAATATCTCTCTTATTAAAGAATTAGCTGAAGCCCTCGGTGGAGTTGTTTCCTGTTCCAGACCTATTGTTGATAAGAACTGGTTGCCCAAACATTTGCAGGTTGGTACCTCCGGCAAATCAGTCAGCCCCAAGGTCTATATAGCAGTCGGAATAAGTGGGGCCTTCCAGCATATGTCCGGGGCTAGTGGGGCAGGTATAATCATAGCTGTAAATAAAGATCCAAAGGCCCCTATTTTCAGGACTGCCGATTATGGTATTGTTGATGACCTATTCAAGATCGTACCTGTACTAAAAGAGAAGGTACTGGAATTAAAAAAAGGATAAAACATGGATATTCTTAATAAGGCCCTTAAAGAAGGAAGGGAAACCCTTTCAGAGTATGAATCAAAGATTATTCTGGCCTCCTATCAAATTCCGGTTACACGGGAAATAATTGTTGAAAAGAGTAATGATGTTATCCCTGCAGCCCATGAAATCGGTTATCCTGTTGTGATGAAAGGATGTTCTCCGGAGATAACCCACAAAACAGAAAAAGGACTCATCCAAACAGATATCAGAGATGACAGGGAAGCATTGGATGCCTTCAGTAATATCACGGCTGGCATGAATAGCGGCCAAGATTCTATCCTCGTCCAGGA
>JAUWZC010000224.1 GCA_030615565.1 Desulfobacteraceae bacterium
AGTAATCTGTGATGTATAGTAGAAATCGGTTCCAGACATGTGTAATAGCTTATTGGCCTGTTCCTTGATGGCATTGACAACACGGGGGTGGCAGTGTCCGGTTGCGCATACGGCAATACCTGAGGTAAAGTCCAAGAAGGTATTACCGTCTGGGTCATGGATCCAAAGTCCCTCTCCTTTCTCGGCAACAAGGGGATAAATCCGAGTGTAGGAGGGAGATACATGATTGCGATCTACACCAATCAACGCCGCTGCATTAGGGCCCGGTAGGGTTGTCTTGATATCAGGAAATTTCATCGTGATACTCCTTTATAAGTATCCTAATTGTAGTAAATTATCTATTCTCTTTTAGTAGCTGAACAACATCACTATCATTTAAATATTCACAGCCAAACCATTCAACAGTTATCTTTCGCACCATATGCCCTTCAAAACTTAAGCACAACTTGCTGTGGCAATAATATCAAAATCTTTATTCTCGGACACCCTTATGGAGACCGATGGAACGGATTCTTTCAATAACATCTTTCAGCCTTTCCTTGCCGACGGTTAAGGCCATTCGTACATACCCCTCGCCCGCTGCACCGAATCCATTGCCCGGGGTTACAATGATGCCTCCCTTAGTTAAAAGATGGCTCGCAAATTCTGCTGAAGTATAGCCCTTTGGAACCTCGACCCAGAGATAAAATGTTGCACAGGACCTTTCTACTGTAAGCCCCAAGTCATGAAGCCCATCAACAAGAATATCACGGCGCTCTGTGTATTCTCTGTTCATATTTTTAACACAAGCCTGATCCCCCTCCAAAGCAGCTATGCCGGCAATCTGTACTGCCTGGAATGCACCCGAATCGATATTGCTTTTAACCTGACCAAGGGCCTGAATCACCTCTGCCCTGCCCACTGCAAACCCTATGCGCCAGCCTGTCATGTTGTATGTCTTTGAAAGTGAATGAAACTCTATGCCCACCGACCTTGCACCATCGATTTCAAGGAAACTTCTCGGCTGGTATCCATTGAAAGCAACCTCAGTATAGGCAGCATCGTGACAGATAATTATGTTGTACGATTCTGCAAAGGACACTACCTCTTTAAAGAATTCCCCGGTTGCAACTGCTGACGTGGGGTTATTGGGATAGTTGATAAACATCATCCTAGCTTCTTTGGCAATTTCTTTCGGCACGGCATCAAGATCAGGCAGGAAATTATTTTTCTTTAACAGATCCATGAAATATGTTTGCCCACCCGCAAACTTAACACCGATGTTATACACAGGATAGCCCGGACTTGTCACAAGGGCCACATCACCGGGATTGATAAAGGCAAGGGGGATATGTGCAATCCCCTCCTTGGATCCTATAAGTGTCACAACTTCTTTTTCAGGATCAAGATCCACATTGAATCTGCGCTTATACCAGCGGGCAACGGCCTCGTTGAAAGCGGCATTGCCTTTATATGGTGGGTATCTATGATTTGCCGGATCCAATGCAGCTCTGTTTAATGCTTCTATTATGTGAGGCGGTGTTGGCTTGTCCGGATCACCAATACCCAGGTCAATAATGTCAACGCCACGCTTTTTAACCTCTTCCTTTTGTCTTTCGATCTCCTTGAACAGATATGGTGGAAGACTATTCAATCTATCGGATTTTTCAATTCTGATCACAGACTTTTTATTCCTCCATATTTTATCACCGCATTATTCATTGACTCAAAATTTTCTTTTGGCGTTTTTGGAGACATGGTTCCGGCAGTACTAAATATGTATCCTTTCCATCCCTTAGCTTTTTCTAAATGTGATTTAACTTCTTGATCTACTTCCTGGGGAGTACCTAATAATAATTTTCCGTTAGGATTTATATTGTCGAATATACAAATGCGATCTCCTACATTTTCCTTCAAATTTTGTAGATCAAGAACTGTGTCTTGTGTAAGATTTCCTGGCATTATACCTTTTGTATCCATCTGCATTAACATATCAACAATACCGGTTTTAACAATATCACCACACATATGATCTAATACAATCGCTCCCATATGGTTGAGCTCATTAACAACCTTTGTTGTCGGTAAATCCACAAACTCCTTATAATGCTGGGGCGAGATCAATAAAGGACATTCCATATCCGCACCGTAAAATATGATATCGACCCCTGCTTTAATCAGAGCTTTACCAATTTCAATATCCACGGGTACCAATGCCTCCTGTATTGCGTGAATCAAATCGGGCTCGGAATACATATCATCCATTAATTGAGAAACCCCTCTGATTCTTGAGGCCAGTGAAAAAGGTGAAATATATTCACAAGCAATGGGAATACCATTTTTTAATTGTTCTTTTAGCAAGGTTATTCCTTTTAAGAATTCTTCCATCCTGGGCGTAAATAGATTATAACGATTTATCTTCTTTATATCTGAGATGTCTCTAATCGATTGATCTTCTATAATGGGGAAAACATCTTCAGGATAATTTACCTTGCATCCCAAAGCCTCTGGAATAATTCCACCGATTAAACCCATGCCTACAATGACCCAATCAAATTCATATCTTTCTAAAGCGACCAGATGAGTTCTTGCCATTTCACCTCCATTTAATAAAGCCGAAGAAAAACATCGCCCATAATAATTGCATATAGGTGCTTCATAAAACGGAGCATTCGGAACCCTATCCACCTCTTTCATATTAATTGCCAAATTAAATCTTTCGAATGAATTCATTTCTTATATTTCCTTCTTCCTTTGGAATATTTATTAAAAATAAACTTAACTATTGTATTTCTCCTTTGCTCTCTCTAAAATTTTTTCAATCTCATCTTTAACCTCCTCTGAAAGGGGTTCAGGCTTATGATTTTCAAAAATCCATTTGACTTTCTCATTAAGAATTGTATCCAAAGGTTTTGAACCATCCTGAACCCATTTTTTATAATTATCCCGATTCATTACTTTAGGATACCAAATTTCTTTAAAATGCTTCAGTGTATGTTCCTCCGTTAAGAAATTCCCTCCGGGTCCTACCTTATCTATAAGCTCTATAGCTAATGTCACCTTATTAACTTCAATACCCTTAAGAAAAAACTTGATCTCATCGATAATTTCATCTGCCAGAATAATCAATTCCCAACAGGCAGTAAGGCCTGATTCCATATATCCAATATCATGGACCAAGTTACTTCCAACTAAACCAGCTTGAAATAAGGAAAGAGCCGCTTCCATAGCTGCCTGCTGATCTAAAACCTTTGCATCGGTGCAACCCCCGGTGTTAAAATCAGGAAGACCATAAAAAGAAGCGATTTCCTTAAGAGCGATGTGGTTAAGACAAAAATCCGGTCCGCTATAAACATTTACGCTACTCCGCATGTCTAAAGGCGAACCCCCTCCCCCATAAATTACCGGGGCGCCTTTCCGTTTAAGCTGAGCAATGACTAAACCACTTAAAAACTCTGCATTGGAAATAACCAACGTCCCGGCCATTGTTACCGGTGATGTTCCCCCCATTACCGGTCCACTGACATAGATTATAGGAATCCCTTTCTCAGCACAAAAAAGTAATTGTTCGAGAGGTTCTTGAGTATGTATTAAAGGGGTAGTAGGCTCTGCATAATGTATTATAAAAGGGTTCCTCCGAAAGTTTTCGGCGCTTCCTCTGACTGCTACCGCCATATCATAACAATCAGATAATCCTTCCAAGCTCCAATTTGAAAAAATCAGCGGTTTAGTGGTATTGGAGAGCATCGCTTCAAAATCATAACGGTCAGTAATTTGTGGATCCATACCTGACGTGGAAGGGTTAATACTACCAGTCATTCCCATAGTTAAAACAAAATCTATATTGTCCAGATAGTCACAAATCAAAGCAGCTTTTTCTATATCCTCTTTACTTGAATCTCTTCTTTTTCCGGAATCCACGTCAAT
>JAUWZC010000204.1 GCA_030615565.1 Desulfobacteraceae bacterium
CTACTGTTATTAAAGTAGTTGAACCAACAACGGTAAAGGTTGTCGCGGTAAAGAGAGGCGATATCTCTGTTCCTCTCTTGGCCACTGGGACTATTTTTCCTGAATATGAATCAAAGATTGGACCGAAAATTTCCGGAACCATAGAAATAGTGTATGTGGATGAAGGGGATCAGGTAAGAAAGGGACAGCCCTTGGCCCAGTTGGATCAAAAAGATCTGCTTATTGCTGTACGACAATGTCAGGCAGCAGTCAAGGTAGCAGAGGCGCAACTAAAAGAGGCGGAGGTAAAGGTAGAAAATTTAATAAAAGAAAGGAAAAGACTGGCCAATCTATTAAAGAAGAATGTGATCTCCCAACAAAAATACGACGATATTGACACAGCCCATTCCATGGCTTTGACCAGGTTGGAAGTACTCAGGGCCCAGATTTTAAGCGCCAGGGAGAATTTGGCAATGGCAGAACAAAAACTCAGGGATACTGTAATTGTTGCCCCATTTTCCGGGCTGATAGTGAAAAGATTTATTAATCAGGGGGAGTTTGTATCCACTATGCCCCCAAGCCCTCTTTTTTTAATCATGAATATAGACAAGGTAAAGGCCGAGATTGGCCTTCCCGAGGTCCATTTGGCTCGCATAAACATTGGCAACCCTGTAGAGGTTACAGTAGATACCTACCCTGGTATCACTTTCAGGGGGAAGATCTCAACAATAAACCCTATGGTAAACCCTGTTAGCAGGGCATTTAAGGTTAAGGTTGAGATCCCTAATAAGGATCATAGGTTGAAGTCCGGGATGTTTGCAAGGGTAAAGATTTACCATAAGATACATAAAGGTGCCCTTATTGTGCCATTTAAATCCGTAATGAGAAGGGAAGGAGATACAGTTGTCTTTGTGATTGATGACGATACAGTTAGGTTAAGGTCTGTTACAGCAGGTATCAACAATGAAAGGGAGATTGAGGTGATCGATGGCCTAAAGGAGGGAGAGGAGGTTGTTATTGAAGGGCACTACGGAATGGCGGATAAAACAAAGGTACGGGTGCTCAAGGAGTAAAGTCCGCCTAATTATGGAAGAGATCCTTGCATTAATTTACACTTAGTTTTCATAGGGACCTTAAAATTCGAAACACGAAATCCGAAATCCGAAACGGTTCGACTGGCTCACCATCCTGAGCGAAGTCGAAGGACAATGTCAAAGTCCAAATGTTCAAAATTAGAAACAGTCCATTGTTTAGATCATTGAAATTTGTTTAAGCCCGCCCTGGCGCGACATAGTTGATACAGGCTATTGTCACTTAAATATCTCAGGATCTGACTATTTGCAACTATTGCCATATAAGTCAGGTCTGGGCCAGGGATTTCGACCTGCCCGCCATCCGGCAGGCGGGTATTCGAATTTTGGATTTTTATTGCTTTCTTCAGGCAGCGTTAGTTTGCCTGTTCCGAGCCTGAATGTACTAAAAAAGTGGAGCTTCATTAAGTGAATATACCGGAGTTTTCTGTTAACCGAAAGATTACTGTTCTTATGTTGACCCTGATCGTGTGCCTTTTTGGCATCATTTCCTTTGCCAGGATTGGTATAGATATGATGCCTGAACTGGAATACCCCTTTGTATCTGTTATTACTACCTATGAAGGTGTGGCATCTGAGGACATTGAAAATCTGATCACCAGGCCCATAGAAGAGGCTGTAAGCACCGTGAAAAAAGTGAACACTGTCAGGTCAATATCCAAGGAAGGTGTATCTGTTGTAATGGTAGAGTTTGAATGGGGGGCCTTGCTTGACTTTGCAGCCCAGGATATTCGGGACAAGATCTCCTGGTTAGAAGACTTCATTCCTGAGGATGCAGACAGCCCGATGGTAATTAAATTTAACATGTCAGACATGCCTATCCTTTTTTACGGTATCACCGGAATGGATGATACGATCAAGCTTCGCGAGTACGTCAAAGATAATATTAAAACCAGGATCGAGAGGTTGGATGGGGTAGCAAGTTGTTGGATCTCTGGGGGACTGGAAAGAGAGATAAATGTCTTTGTTGATAGGGATAGACTCAGGGCCTATAATCTTTCTATCAGCCAGGTTATAGAGACACTCAAAAGAGAGAATCTGAATATCTCGGCAGGGCATGTCACAAGGGGTTATACCGAATATCTGGTAAGAACCTTGGGTGAGTACAAATCCCTTGCACCAATCTCTAATACTATTGTTGGTATCAAAGGCGGGACACCCATATATATTAAAGATATAGCCACTGTCAAGGATACACATAAAGAGATCAGAAACTATTCCAGGACCAATAAAAAAGATTCTTTAGTAATGATGGTCCTTAAACAGTCAGGGGCAAATACAGTTAAGGTTGTTGACAGGGTAAAGAATACCCTCAAAGAGATTAGGGCAGAGATTCCAGAAAGCATTAAATTTCATGCTGTAATGGATCATTCCAGGATTATCAAGAAGGTGGTTAAGAGAACAAATTTCAATGCAATTGAGGGGGCTATCCTGGCTGTTATGGTTATCCTTCTTTTCCTTGGAAGTTGGCGGCCGACCTTAATTATCTCCCTGGCCATTCCACTGTCTGTAGTTACTACATTTATGGGTATTTATGCCTTAAATTATACCTTTAATATAATGACACTAGGCGGTCTGGCGCTTGGGATCGGTATGCTTGTTGATAATGCTGTGGTTGTAATAGAGAATACCTTTAGGCACTTAGATGAATTAGGAGAGGACAGAAATGTGGCAGCAAAGGCTGGGGCAACAGAGGTTGGGATGGCAATAACTGCCTCAACATTTACAACTATGGCTGTATTTTTACCCATGGTTTTGACATCAGGAATAGCCGGAAAACTCTCACGCCCATTAGCTGTAACTGTATGCCTGGCATTGCTGGCCTCTTTATTTGTTTCCCTTACCATAGTGCCTATGATTGCCTCCAGCATCCTGAGAGTAAAAAGAAGAGATGAGACAGGACAGGTATCTGTTAAGAGCAGATTTGAACCTATTCGGAATATTTACAGGAGATCCCTTCTCTTCTCTCTCAGGCACAGGAAGACGGTCCTCAGTGCTACCGCGTTGCTCATTGCCGGTACCATATATATGGTCCCACGTTTAGGTATGGAGTTTATGCCAAAGCAGGATATACCAATATTGTCCATGATAGCAAAGATGCCGGTAGGTACCAATCTAGAGGAAACGAACAGGGTGATCAAGAAGATTGAAGACATAGTGCTTGATCAGCCAGAGACCCTGTATATCACTCCATTCATAGGGCTTTCTGAGATTACCAAGATGGATCTTGCCTGGGGTATGGGGGCAGCAGATGTGAGTGAGGCCGAGATCATGGTTAAGCTTGTTGATAAGGAGGACAGGATTAGATCATCAGATGAAATAACAGATGCAATACGAAGGAGACTTCCAAAGGTAAAGGATGCCGAATTCAATTTTATAGATATAGGTGAGATTATGATGGGCGGTGGAGGAGAATCACCTATAGAGGTTAAGGTTTTTGGTAAGGATCTTTCAACTCTTAAGGAAATCAGCACATCCATTGCAGAAAGGTGCAGGGATGTCCCTGGATTTCGGGATGTTGAGATTAGCCTTAAGGCTGTTAAGCCAGAAATCCAGATAAAGGTAGATAGAGAAAAGGCGGCACGCTTAGGTTTAACGGTTGGCACGATTGGCAGGACTGTAAAAGAGGCATTCCTTGGAATAGTGGCCAGCAGATATAGAATAGGTGGTGACGAATACGATCTCAGGGTAAGGCTTCAGGACCTTGACCGAAACTCTGTAAGCGACATAAGCAATATTAATATCTCCTCTCCCTTAGGCCCCCAAATACCCCTCTACCAGGTAGCAGAGATTGGATACGGAAAGGGGCCGGTTGAGATAACCAGGGAGGACCAGGAGAGAAAGGTAACAGTAAAGGGAAATACCTTTGGAAGAGACATAGGCAGTATTGTTAAGGATATAAAGGAGAGGGTGGCCAAAATAAGGCTGCCTGAGGGATATTTTGTGAAATTTGGCGGACGCTACCAGGATATGCAGGAGGCCTTCTCTTCACTTTCTTGGTCGTTACTTATAGCTATTATGCTGGTATATATGATTATGGCAGCCCAATTTGAATCACTGGTGACACCCTTTGTAATCATGTTTACTGTTCCTCTGGCATTTATAGGTGTTGTCTTTGGTCTCTTTGCCTTTGGAAAGACCCTCTCTGTGCCAGCCCTTATGGGGGTTTTGATACTAACAGGCATAGT
>JAUWZC010000003.1 GCA_030615565.1 Desulfobacteraceae bacterium
GGTCAAGCCAAACCTATCCCTGAGATCGATAAATATCAATTTCCCCAGATCCCTGCGACTGTTTACCCATCCCATGAGGACGACCTCGCGATCAATATCATCCCTTCTTAAACTGCCGCAATCGTTCGTCCTTTTCCAATCCCCAATGGTATCTATATTCAACTTGTCTCCCTCATCTTGGTTGAGTAGTTACTACTGAGAGCATCAAATAGTTTGCAATATCAGGAGGGAATGAGGTCTTTTCTGTAGTGACTGGTGGCCCGCGACGAGCTCGGCCGAGTCGGAGGCCGCCGTCCTTTTCACGACTTATCAGTGGGGGAAACCGCAGCCCTTGATTTATCGGGGGAATGCGGGGGGGGCAAGACTCCCCCGCAGATAAGTCGTAGAAAAGACCAGGCCGAGAGCCTTGGAACAGAAGAAAAGACCTTATGACCATCATAGATCCTTCTCGGTTATGTACAATGCAAACAATAAAATGCTCTGCTTAGTAAATGTTTAAAGAGTTAAATGGTGAAAAAGTCAACGATTTAACGAATCAACTATTCAACTATTCAACGAATTAATAATCTTATCAGCTCATCCACCAAATTATCTAAGGGGATCTCTATCTGTTCCTTGGAAACCATATCCCTTAAGATACCCTTGCCTTTTATCAGTTCATCTTCCCCCACAATCAACACCTTCCGGGCCCTTAGTCGATCTGCATGCCTCATCTGAGCCTTTAGGCCTAATGATCTGTATTCCATCTCGCTTCTCAAGCCACCTTTTCTTAGCTCCTGCAACCAGACAAATGACTTGTCTTCCGCCTCTTTGCCCAGAGGAGCCAGAAAGATATCCGGTCCTTCTTCTTCTTGGACGACATGTTCCTCCAAAAGTTCAACAACCCTTTCTACGCCTATTGCAAATCCAATTGCTGGACTATCTGGCCCACCAAACTCTTTCATCAGATTGTCATATCTGCCTCCACCCGCTACAGCATTCTGGGCCCCCATCTCTTTTGTCTGCACCTCAAAGGTAGTCCTTGTATAATAATCAAGGCCCCTCATTAAATAAGAGTTTACAACAAAATCCAAATCTAACTGTTTAAGATATAACCTAACAGAATCAAAATGATTAGTGCAATCATTACATAAAAAATCAAGCATGGATGGAGCATCTTTTATTATCTGATTGCATGTTTCCACCTTACAATCAAAAACCCTTAAGGGATTTGTCTCCATCCTCTTCTGGCAGTCAGGGCAAAGTTGTACAAAATATCTATCAAGGTAACTCCTAAGTTCAGCTCGGAATGGTCCCCTACATTTTAGACAACCTAGAGAGTTGACATTTAGGATAAAATCATTGAGCCCGAGAGAGGAAAAAAAGTACATAATCATAAATATCAGTTCGCTATCTGATTTAGGACCGGGGTCTCCAATAATCTCAACATTTATCTGATGAAATTGTCTTCTTCTCCCCTTTTGGGGCCTCTCATATCGAAACATTGGCCCTATTGTAAATAACTTCTGTACCGGATAACCCTTATAAAGTTTGTGCTCTATATAGGCCCTTATTACCGAGGCTGTTGCCTCCGGTCTCATGGCCAGACGGTTACCCTTCCTGTCCTCTAATGTATACATCTCCTTAGAAACGATATCCGTGTCCTGACCGATCCCCCGAGCAAAAAGTTCAGCTTTTTCTAAGACCGGGATTCTAATTTCCCTATATCCAAAGAGTTCAAATATCCGCTTCGCCTCTGATTCAACCCTATTCCAGGTTCCCACCTGATAAGGAAGTATATCCTTAAAGCCTTTTACTGCCTTATATAGCAAAAGAGTCTCCCTTCTTGATAATCCATAAAAACAATTTTCCTTCTATCAGAGCCTTTTCTTCCAGTCAACAATTTTACATTTATCCGCCAGACCCGCCTGCCGTCCGGCGGGCAGGCTTACGGCGGATTTACTTCAAGTAATTATAGCAAGTCAATGACCCCGCCCTTCCGGGCGGGCCTTGAAAAAAGGAAATAATTCAATTGCCGCCTCCATCCCCACTCTCCCGGGTGCTGCTTGGGCATGGTTAGGAGGCCTGCTATATATCAAGAATCTTCATTTAAACTCGCTCTGTTTTCAAGCGTGCCTCAACCTTCTTCTCTATGTCTTGTATGATAGTCCTTAAAGCAGTGCTTTCAGTGACTGACCCCAAGTTATTCCAACCCTTTAGTAGGGAATCTTTTTTCTTCTCTCTAAATTGTTCAAGACTGGTAACCAGCGATTCCCAGGCAAACAGCTTTTGAACTATATGCCGTTCAGCTTCAGTCAAATCTTTATCTGTATCAAAGGATTTTCCATTCCAGGTGTTGATAATCATGATCCTACACCCCTTCACATTATATGGATATCACATAAACTATAAAAATGAGTATTTATAATTGTAACCGTTCACGGTTGAAAAAGGTTCAGCCTGGCCTGCCGCCCGCCTGCCGTACTGCGGGCAGGGATGGTGGGCAGGTAATTACTCTATTAGCTCTTTATATTTATGCGCCTTAGGCGCATTAAAAATCTTTATAATCTGCGTTTACCCTGTTAAATGCCGCCTCCGGCGGCCCCCTTATGGGGATTTAACAGGGTGAATCTGCGTCCAAAAAGGAAATTCAAGTTGATCTAATAATTTCTTATACATTGTAACCGTATTAAATACCTTGATTTCATGGTGTTTATGTGCATATATTTTTTGAAAAAATACTAAAATATCTTTTCCTTCGTGTCATATTACCTCCCAGGGAAACGAGGAAATAAAAGTCAACGGAGACCTCATTAACAATTGCACCTACCATCAAATACTATTGGCTTCAATGATAATGATGCGTATTTCTATTTGGCTAAATATAAACACAAGTCGTAATATATAAAACTGATGGGCTTATAAGAGAATTGTATTGTTTAAAGGCGTAAGATATTACGACTTTTCAACAGTCTAATATTAATGTTAGGGCTCCATTAGAAACTACATATGGATACAATATTAAGAGACAAAATAATTAAAGATCTGGAGAAGACTGGTTTCGGCTCTGAAATGCGGGCCATAAGAGAATTTCTCAAAAGGAATTGGAATTGTACTGGTAACTTTAGCTACTTTGACAAGGATGCCCAAATAAGTAGGGAAGGTGATTTGCATGCCTCAAGGCGTCGACTAAGAAATATTGATATGCCTAAAGCTGTAATTTTCTGGTTTCATATTGTAGGCGAGGTAAAAAAATCAGAAAGCCCGTGGGTGGTTTTCAAAGAAGATCTATCATCAAAAAGCGATTTATGGACAACAGATACTTGGCAGAATTTAACATACTATCATCATTTACCGTGTTATGCTTCAGATCTGAATGAATATATAACCCAGGACTCCCTCTTAACTAGACTCAGATGGGCGAGGTACGGAGTTCACGAAAGCTTCAAGAACCCAGATAAGTTGTCACGATGGTATTCTTCATTCGTCTCAACCTGTAAAGCGTCTGAACACGTTTTGGCTAGTGAATCTTCTGGTAAGGATAGCGAGAGAGAAAAGACTTCAGACGTTTTTAAGGACCCACCTTATCTACTATTTGTTATGCCAGTTGTAATATTAGATGGCCCCCTCTTTTCTGCAGAAATAACAGACGCTGGAGATATTCATATCAAAGAGATTGAAGCAGCACCGTTTAAATTCCATTTTAGAAATATGAACTATGATAGACGTTATTACCGCCTAGATTTGGTGAAGCTCTCAGCATTAGGAAAATACATCGATTCCTGCAATAGCAGGCAAGACAAGATCTTCCAAGCTATACTTGAGAAATCAGGGCTTGAGCCCTAACGAGACAAATGCAGCCGACGCTTTAAGCTGCACGACTGATTTGCGATGTTAGAATTCACAAGGATGGGAGAACACTATGATAGATCCTGGATTAAAGGATAAAGTTGTTCTGCTTACCGGTGGCAACAACCCTTTTGGCATCGGGGCTTCCATCGCCAGAGCATTTGCCTTACATGGTGCATACGTATTTATCCACTACTTCCGCCAGGAGATAAACCTTTATGATAAGAGTCAGGGACAAAACCATTCACACAAACCAGGATTGACATTCTTTTTTGAACAGCAACGAAAAACTGCGGATGAAGTGGTTGCATCTATTCAAAAGGATGGTGGAAAAGCGGAATCATGGGAAGGGGACCTTCGTGAACCTGAGAGTGCTTATCGCTTGTTTGAATTGACGGAAAAGACATTTGGACAAGTTGATATTTTAGTAAATAATGCGGCTGAATACCTTGCTGACACCTTTCTTCCATCTGAGGCTCTCGGTGATGATGCTGCGTTATGGAAGGGAGGCCCAACAATATCAACGATCGATGTTGATAGTCATGATCGTCATTTTGCGGTAAACTCAAGAGCGGTGGCCATCCTCATGGCGAAATTTGCACGCCGGATTATAGAAAGACAAACACATTGGGGAAGAATCATAAATATCAGTGCAGATTGTGCGTGGGGGTGCCCAAAGGAGATCTCTTATCGTGCGAGTAAATATGCTTTGGAATCGTACAGCCGAAGTGCTGCTGCAGAATTAGGCCCTTACGGGATCACGGTTAACATAGTGTCACCAGGACCGGTGCAATCTGGATATATCCATCCAGAAGGAGAAGAGGCTCTTATTTCGGACATCCCTTTACGGAGAATTGGCCGACCAGAAGACATAGCAAATGCTGTTGTGTTTTTTGCCTCGGAACAAGCCAGTTGGATTACCGGACAACTGCTGTTTGTTCATGGTGGCCATCGGATGGCTTTAGGGCAATAAAGGAATGAATGGGGTCAGAGTAATTAAGTATTTGGATGAAAGGATCGTTTGCCTATCAAGTATGCACCTGACCGGTATTCCGCTGGTGCCCTTCGACAATCTCAGGACTTTTAGCTCAATAGCGGCGGCTGAGCTTATCGTTAGTGACAAAACAAATCAACAAGGTTCAAGTTAATTTCTGGAGGTAGCTGAATGAAGAAAAGGAATGTAGCGATACTATTATTTGATGATGTCGAAGTGCTTGACTTCGCTGGCCCTTTTGAGGTGCTTGCAGTCACCGATGAACTGAATAATCATACAATTTTCAATGTGTTTACAGTTGCCGAAACTCATCACGCGATAAAGGCCAGGAATGGTTTATCAGTGAACCCCGATTATGCCCTCTCAGACTGCCCCATGCCTGATGTTTTAATAGTACCGGGTGGATATGGTACACGTCAGGTATTAGAGAAAGGGAACATCATAGAGTGGATTCAACTCGTATCAAAGGAAGCGGAATTAGTATTATCTGTGTGTACGGGTTCACTTGTATTAGCCAAGGCTGGCATCCTTGAAGGTTTGCAGGCAACTACCCATCACCAAGTTTTGGATACTTTAGCCTCTTTAGCTCCAAATACAAAAATAATTAATGACAAGCGATATGTAGATAATGGATCGATAGTTACTGCTGCTGGAATATCAGCTGGAATCGATATGTGTTTCTATATTATAGAGAGACTTTTAGGTAGCGAATATGCCGAAAAAACAGCTACTTATATGGAATATAAGCGCACCTAACCCAGCGCTATATCGCACAGACTGTCGCCTGGGCTGAGCTCAGGCAGCACGATGCGAAACAGTGGGGTATATGAACATAAAAAGGAGAACAAATGCAGATTCAACAGATACGTAACGCAACCTTACGGATAACTTATGCTGGAAGGCTGTTTGTTACTGATCCTTTCCTATCACCAAAACATGCCATTGAATCGTTTGTCGGCCTATCTTCTAATCCTCTTACTGATTTACCATGCACACCCCGAGAGGTTGTGGACAATATTGAGATGGTCATACTCTCGCATTTACATATAGACCACTTTGACCCGACAGCACAGGATATACTTCCTAAAGATATACCAATATTTTGTCAACCTGGAGATGAAAAACGACTTGCACAAAAAGGGTTTCAATCAGTTATGGCTATTGACCGATCTACAAATTGGCAAGGGATAAAGTTAACTCGTGCACCTGGCCAACATGGCACAGGTATTTGGGCTGAGAGGATGGGAAATGTGTCAGGATATGTTTTCCAAGCTGAAAAAGAACCAACTGTCTACTGGGCAGGCGATACAATCTGGTGTGATGCAGTCAAACAGATTGTGATGGACGTTCATCCAGATATCATTATAACCCACTCATGTGGCGCAAGATTTCCTGATAGTGATCCTATAATAATGGATGCCGAGCAAACTATTGCCGTATGCAGAGCGGCACCAAAAGCTATTGTGGTTGCAACACACATGGAGGCTTTAGATCATGGAACAGTCTCTCGTGCCGAGCTTCGGGCATTAGCTGAAAAGAAAGGGATTCAATCTAATCAGCTTTTTATCCCTGCTGATGGTGAAGTACTTAACTTTTAAATAATTAAAGGGGTCAGGTCTCCATTTGACTCTTTTCAATATGCAATAAAGGTCAAACGGAGATTTGATCCCATGTTCTTTGGTTTTAACACATTTGTGATATCTTCTATCTTTTTTTGAAGCTCTTTTTTTCCTCCTCCTCCTTCTGCCTTCTCAGAGCCTCAGCCCTTTCCTCCTCCTTTTTCTTTGCTAGCAATTCTGCTTTTTTTCTTACCCGATTAAGAAGGCTACCTTGTCAGGGTAGTCAGGAAGTCTACTATGTCACTGGCAATCTCAAGATTTGGTAAGCAGTAGGCCAATGATTAAAATACTGCCTGTTATCTAGAAAATGTATTTGCGATATACGAAGAGATGATTGTGGCAGGAATAAAGCTTAGAGCCATAAATTCAGACCAGCGTACGCTTGTGTGTTGTTTTAAAACCGCCATGCCTTTTAGAAAGGCTGATTTCACATTCACATCATGCTCGGATAAACACTTGTAATTATCTGTTAAAAGAGATATCCAAAAACAATAGGTGTGTGAAGCGTGTAGTGAAAAAGATTTTTTAAAATGTATCACAATCTTTCTGAAGAAAATGAGCTTTAAAAGGGAGGGATACTATGGGTTATAGGTTTCTTGAACTGAAGGTCGAAGATAATATAGGCACATTGGCTCTTGCCAGGACAGAAAGCCTTAATGCACTTAGCCTGGAGTTTGCAGCTGAAATCACAGGAGCCGTGAGGGAATTAAGTGAAACGGATGAGGTGAGGGCAATCATCCTTAAAAGCAATGCCCAGATTTTCTGTGCGGGTCTTGACCTAAAAGATTTTGTCTCCGCGGGCCTTGATGGTACACCAAAAGGCAGTCTTGATTTTCCTGAAAAATATCACGAATTATTTGATTGCTGCAATGTGCTTGAGGAATGTCCAAAGCCTATTATCGCGGCAGTCCATGGTAAGTGCGTGGGTGGTGGACTTGATATGATTGCCGCCTGCGATATTCGGCTCTGTACAGAAGACGCCACCTTCTCTCTGAGGGAAGCTGGCATAGGGCTTGTGGCGGACATGGGCATACTCCAGCGCCTTCCCCTGATAATCGGTCAGGGTTTTACGAGAGAAATGGCCTATACCGCACGCTTTTTCTCTGCCAAGGAGGTTGCACGCATGGGACTGGTAAATGGCATATATGCAGACAGAGAGGCGCTTGTGGAGGAGGCAAAAAAGCTTGCCGCAATGATAGCAGAAAATGCTCCCCTTGCTGTTCAGCAAACCAAAAAGGTGCTTAACTACAGTAGAAATGCAACTGTTGAGGATGGAATGTCCATGGCAATGCAAAAAAATATGGTGCTTTTATTTTCACGGGATCTGAGGGAAGCTATGTCAGCTTTTATGGAGAAGAGAAAACCAAATTTTGAGGGGAGGTAAAGCGAGGCCCATTGAATTAAAGATGAAGTGTGAAGGGGTCACAGCCCTTTAATGAGTGAAGAGGTCAGGTCTCTGTTTGACTCTTTTCAATAGGCAATAAAGGTCAAACGGGGACTTGACTGCCCTGTTTCCTTCAACAAGCTCAGGACAAGCTCTGGCTTATAGCTTTGCGCTCGGGCTTCCCTGCTTGTAGCAGGCAAGCTTCAGACGGTTTTCACGATTCCGCCCCCGCGGCAAGCTCAGGATCTTCGACTTGCCTTCGGCTAGTACTTTTGTTAACGTATTTAACCATTAACAGGATTCACATACAGGGGACTTGACTTCGGCTGAGCTCCCTTCGGTCTGAGCTCAGGGTCGAAGACAGTCGAAGCCCTCACTGCCGAAAGGTTCACGCCCCCCGATAAGCTCGGGATCTGCGACATGCCGGGCGTACACAAGGCGCTCAACCGGACAGAAACCGCAGGCCGATTTTACTTACATGCTTAATCGTGTTACAATACATTGATTGGCATAGATAATTGTTTGTTTTTTCGGCGGTTTCTGCCGGTTAGGGTCGTTAGGCTAAGTTACATAGGTAAATGGAAATAGACGAATGGAATTTGAATGGGACAAGGGCAAAGCCGAATTAAATTTAAAGAAGCACGGAACTTCTTTTCGCGAGGCAGCAACAGTTTTTGGAGATCCTTTAGCTATCACATTTGATGACCCTGATCATTCTGTCGACGAATGTCGTTCGATTACTTTTGGACTTTCGCGATTTAATCAACTATTGGTCGTGTCACATACAGAAAGGGAGGGCAAGATGAGAATAATAAGCGCACGGCCAATGACAAGACAAGAGAGGAAGATCTATGAAGAAGGTTAATTCTGATGAATTACGCCCCGAATATCATCGAGATGATTTTGGGCATGGCATTCGTGGTAAATATTATGATGACTACAAGTCAGGCACCAATCTGGTTTTACTCAGTCCAGATGTTGCAGCAATGTTTCCTGATGAAGAGGCTGTAAATAAAGCGCTCAGAAATCTTATTAAACTAGCACAAAAATCAGTCAGCCTAACCTTAAAGGATAGAGACCGATCCTGACAAGGTCGGGCTCTATCAGTTGTTCAAGAAGCCCGGTTTTCGGGATATGTTCTGTATAGGGTAAAGATTCGATTATTTGGTAAGGAAGTGGTTTTCGGATCTGCAAAAATCAGGTTTCCGAAGGATAGACAACGAAGGAAAAGTTCAAAATCAGCTTTGATTCTATTCAAAAATGAGTTTTACATTGCCGTCAAAGCCTGGTTCAACGTCATTAGGCATAGCAGTCCTGTGCCGTTCCGGTAAATAGATACGGTCTGTTGAGGTTATCAATAATTTTCGTGTTTGAATCCGGTTTTATCCTGATCCGGATCGAATCAATTTAAAAGCGGGAAACGAGACGACAAATTTAAGTCTTCCCCCGCAATGATTGCATTTAGGCAGATTAAAGGGTTCGATATTGATTTCGGGTTTGGTGATTTCAAAACCGAATGAGATTTCAATAAGGGTTTCGATCTTTTCCAGGGGAACCGAAGCCCCCGGACTCAAGAAGCCGTAATAGCGGACTTTCATGAACCCGGAAGGCAAGACATGCTGTAGAAAGCGCCGTATAAACTCCATGACATCCAATGCCATAGTACGCCAACGGTTGCTTTGAGGCTTTTTATATTTAAAAAAGACCTTGTGATTTTCGACTTTAATAATGCGGCTGTTTGAGATGGCTACTTTAAAGACATAGGGCGCAAGATATTTTATGCTGTGAGCGCTGTTACCAATGGCCTGGCAGTTGACCACCCACTCTTGATTCCAAACCTCTTCAGGGATATGGGAATCAAGATCGCTCTTTCTCATTTCATCCCGGAACTTGGCCTTGAAGATCTTTGACATGGCCTTTACGGGCAGATAGAAATCGATGCGTGAAGGATGCCAACGGCCATCCTTTTTGGATAGGGCGCCTCCAGGGACTACATAGTGTATGTGAGGATGGTATGCCAATTGCCGCCCCCAGGTATGCAGCACGCCTAAGAAACCTGGGAGCTCCCCGCCAATGTATTTTTCATCAGATGCCAGTTTCTTCATGGTGTCGGAAGAGGCCTTAAATAGGGCTGAATAGCAGGCGCGTTGATGGCTACGGATAAACTGCCGTAGTTGTTGGGGTACGGTAAAGGTGATCATAAAGTGATGTCCGGGAAGCTGTCGCTTCATCTGCTTCATCAACCACTGACGGGTTTTGTGGTGTTGGCAATTAGGACAGTGCCTGTTCCCGCATGATCGATAAACGATATGGTTTTGGCCACATTTTTCGCATTGATAGATCATGGTTCCGCAATATGCTGTACGGCAATTGATGATGGCGATAATGACTTTTCGGTGTTCAGAAGGCATGGTCTCCTCGAAGTTGTCGATATAATCATGAGCATATGTTTCAAAGATCTCATTAATTGTCATGGTCATCTCCTTTCATCATCGTGTTGATGATGTCATAGGCACGTTCATGGCCCTGGGTGGTGAGATGGAGATAGACCATGGTGGAGTTCAGGCTGCTATGGCCGAGGTATTGCTGGATACGACGGATGTTGACGCTGGCTTCCAACAGATGAGTGGCATAGCTGTGCCTGAGGGTATGAATGGAGATGCGCTTTGTGAATTTAAGCTGTTTAAGTACGCGTCTCAAAGCCCCCTGCACAGAGGTATAGCTCATGGGTTCTTGTGCGGCCGGCCCCTCATTGCCGCCGCGTCCGATTCGCGGGAAGATCCATTTGGGGTTTCTATGGGTTGCCCAGTATTGACGTAGGATATTGAGAGTAGATTCCGGTAGAGGGACATATCGGTCTTTAGCGCCCTTTCCCCGATGGACATGAATACGTTTGCGTTGAGCATCGATATCGGTTACCTGAAGGAACAAGGCCTCATGGAGTCTGAGGCCACAGGTGTAAACGGCGTTCAGATAGGTTTTATTCTGAATAGTATTAACTGCGTTGATAATGGTCCAGACTTCTTTGATGCTCAAGACGGTAGGTAGTGTTTGTTCTCGTTTGGCATAGATGAGTTCCAGGGTGTGCCAGTCCCGTTTGAGCACGTTAATGAAAAAGAATTTAATGCCGCTGTAACATATTCTCATAGTGGCGGCGGCCCATTTATCGTTGTTTTTTCTGTGGAGGAAATAGTCTTGAAGCTCCTGCTCGGTAATTTTGTCAGGGGTTTTCGCGTAAAAATCGACCAGTTGTCGAACTGAGCGTGTATAGCATTCTTGTGTACGCTCACTCATACCGGCTAGTTGCAGGGCTCTCATGGATTTTTTGTAATAATCTTTCATCATAAATCTCCTTTCTTTGGTTAAAGGTTAATAAAATTGGTATAGAGATTTATGATAGAAAATTGGAAGTTCTGCAACTTACTCGGTATATTTAGGAGGATAGGATTTAAGGCGAGACTTGTTAACTGCCGCGAAGCGGCTTACTTGAACAAAATGATGGAGCAGATGCCTAAAGCTGAGGCACTTTGAAATGTATTGATTTAAAAAATATTTTTCATTGTTTCGAACTATCTGCTATAAGTCTCTCTCCTTGTGTGACTATCACCTCTATAAAGCTCCTCAATACCAAATTGATGGATAAAGCTTGGGCTCAAAACTGGCTTGGAATTACCTCCATGCCTCTTTTAAGGGGGTTCACCCAGCCTTTAATCTATGATGCATCAGGGGGACCGAAAAAACATTTAAAAAAATTGTAACCTTTTTGTCTGCTATGCGTTATACAAGCAACGTGGACAAATACCGAGCATTCTACAGCGAACATAAGGATAAGCTCTTCGCATACCTAATGCGCATGACGGCAGACTATTACCTATCAAGTGATATTATGCAGGAGAGCTTCACGCGCTACCTTGAGCATTACAGCCAGGAACCGCCAAGTCTCCCACTTCTTTACACCATAGCCCGTAACGCTCTTCTCGACCATGCTCGCAGAGAGAGGCACAAAACTGAGCTTGAGGGAGACCAGGCAGATTGCTCTGGTGATCAGGAACAGGCCCTTATGGTACGTCAGGAATATCGCCACGTGCTTTTGGCCATGAAGGAGCTTGAGAAGGATGAAAGAGATCTTCTCGCCCTCGCTGTAAGTGGCGATCTCTCCTACCGAGAAATTGCCTCCATTGCTGGCATCAGCAAGGCCAATGTGAAGGTAAAGGTCCACAGGGCCCGCCTCAAGCTTAAAGAGGTCATTCATAGAGGAGATATATGATGGGGTACATGATCAGCATGTTAATCGATGACGAGTTAAGCATCGATGATAAGATTGAATTTGTGGAAAAGGTGCATGGAGATAAGGCTTTTAAAGATGAAACCATTGAACTCCTACACCAGGAAAAGCTCATCCGCTCAGAGGTCGTAGACCGTATTCCACCGGTTGAGGTCAAGGCTAAAAAGAGGTTTACCTTCCTCCCCCTATTACGTCCCGTGGGACTGCTTGCATCAGCACTGGCGGCAGCAGTAATCATCTTCTTCCTCTCCATGCCGTCTCAGGTAATCACATCTACCCCTTACAGGTTTGTGATTTACCGGCCAGATGTGAGCCAGATAGAGATCACCGGCAGCTTCACTGAATGGCTGAAGATCCCCATGAAGAAAATCGGGTCGAGCGGATACTGGGAGGTTACCCTGGACCTCCCACGAGGGGAACACCGGTTTACCTTTATCCTGGATGGTCATCAGAGATTTCCTGACCCATCGATCCCGACCCGGGAGCAGGATGATTTCGGTGGTGAAAATTCAATCATTTTAGTGGAGTTATAGATATGAAAGGATATCTCCTGGTTGCGATTGTTATACTCCTTGTCTTTACGGGATGTGTAAGTCACTATTACAGGGTGAGGGGGGGCACTATCCAGATCTATCTCAAAAGACCTGATGCCAAGGTCGTCTACTTCTCATCTTCTCTCGATGGGTATGAACGCCACAAGACAAAGAAAATCGATGCTGAGACCTGGGAAGTTACCCTTCCAGCAAATGCTGAGTTCAAATATTTCTATGTTGTAGATGGGGTCGTGTACGTGCCTCCTGCAGGCTAAAGGAAAGCGACGGCTTTGGCTCGGAAAACTGCATATACGTCCCGGGCATGTAACCTTTTTCGCGCTCATACGTTATAGAATCAAAAAGGCAAGAAAGGAGAGATAATATGAAGAAGATATCTACGATAGTATGTGTCATCTTGTTTTGTGCTTCCCTGGCATTCGGGGATGAGGTGGAAGAGCGGCTCTCCACTATGGCGACAGAGAAACTAAAGGCCAGTACCAGAGAAATGATACGCTCTGCTATAAACAGTGATGATGCCATCAAAATGACCAAGCTCATGCTGGAAAATCAGTTCAGGCTGGAACACGCACTAAGAGCCCAGGAGATCGTCATGAATGCCCGAAAGGATGATTTGCCTGTTGGGCCCGTCATGAACAAGGCATATGAAGGAATGGCCAAACAGGTACAGGACAAGAATATCGTGCAGGCAATGGAGAGAGTAAGGTCCCGCTACGCTTTCGCCTATCAACAAGCAAAAGCAATCACACAGGACAGGTCCCAGATCCAGCTCATTGGGAATACAATAGCCCAGGGCCTTACAGCTGGTATGCATAATCAGGATGTAGGACGTATTATGCAAAACTTTCAATACAGGGTGCAACATATGACAAAGGCTCAGGCGCAAGAGCTCGCCACAGAGACCTTCAGGGCTGCACGGACAATAGCCCGCCTCGGTGTTTCCTCAAGGGTGGCCACTGATGTTATATGTCAGGCCCTGAAATGTGGCTACAGTGCAAAAGAGATGAAAACAATGAGAGAATCCTTCATGACCGATTCCAGAAACACTCCTCCTCTTAGTCTTGCCAGAAGCTATTCTAAAGCGATCAAAGCTGGAAAAAGTGCTGGAAGCCTTGGGTCTCCAAGCATGGGCAGAGCAAGCAGCACTGGCGGAGTAGGAGCGCCAGATAGTCCAATTAGTCCAGGGGGACCTGGAGGACCAGGTAGACGTCATCATAAATGAGGTGACCTGGCTGAGGTCGACTAGCCAATAAGAAGGGGTTGTGTGGGCCCCTTCTTTTCTATCACCTCACTCTGTAAGTGAAGGAAGATTTATGCAAGAAACTCTTTTCTTTTTTTGACATGCTCCAGTTTACAGATAAGGCACATGTAAGCACGAGTGAAGGGGTCAGGTTTCCGTTTGACTCTTTTCAATATGAATTAAAGTTCAAACGGAGATTTGACCGCATGTTTTTTTTCAATTCCAGCAGGTTATCCCTTCGTTTGACGACTACAAAATGAAGCGATAACTACCTTGCCCAGTTATCAATCTGAAGAAAGGGTACACGGTTAAATTCTTGTTCGTTGTTGGTGACAAGAATGCAATTGAGGGAGCGCGCGTGGGCAGCAATAAGCATATCCATGGAGCCGATAGAAGTCCCCTGACGTTCCAAATGAACGCGGATTTGTCCATATTCTTGAGCGGCCATGTCATCGTATGGGAGTATTTCAATTGGGGCTAAAAACTCTGAGAGAGCGAGCTTGTTCTGCGCCGGTCTTGAACTTTTGACGGCTCCATATTCAAGCTCGCTAAGTGTTATGGAGGAAATGCCTATATCTGAAATATGGCTTTTACTTAACCGTTCGATGACATGCTCTGGCTTCTTTTTGATGATGTATATACAAATATCGGTATCAATCATGTAAGTGATCACAGGTTTTCCCTCGACTGTTGTTCTGGCTGTTCTCTGGTAATCATGAAATCGTCGGTGAACTGTTCTAGGCTGTTTACAAGGGACGCCCATGGATTGTCCTTAGGTATTAGCATGACCATCCCCTGGAGCTTTTTAACATAAACATCAGATCCCGAAAATCTGCAGTCCTTGGGTAAGCGAACGGCTTGGCTGCGGCCGTTAATAAAAAGGCGTGCTGTTTTCATGTGAACCTCCATCATTTAATTGGTTAATTGTTATGATATATACCATAGTATCTATCTTATGTCAATATAACCATTTTAATAATTTCAATGCGTGAAAATTGAAAATAGGGTCAGCCTTTGACATGAGACATTTTGCCTAACCACCGGATGAAGGCTGACGGAGCTTACAGCTTCGCTGATCACCCCCAGCTTGTCCGAGGCGTTATGCCGAAATTAATGGAAAAGGGTCAGATCCGCCCTTGCCTAATAAGGGGTCCTCCGAACACCATGCATGCTGACCCTATTATAGTCTTCAGTGACAGTAGTCAAAAGAGCAACGATGTCACAACCTTTCGTCTCTTGGATACAATAGTAAGCCAAGGAGCAATCTTTTCCACCGCTTAGTATAATGAGAATTGCTTTTTGTATCTCTTTGATTTGAAATAAAAGCTTATCTCTTGATACCGTGGATGGCTCGTTTTGTAACGCGCCGAACTAATCTTGGAATCAGGATTCCTTCTACGTTAATGTGATAGAGCTCTGGGAGCATCTCACCATTATAAAGAAACACTAAGCCATCTAATAATTTTATCCCAAAGCAAAAACAAATCTTTACGTTTGGATCGTAGCGAAATGTTAGCCAGATAGAGCAATCTATTAGGTTTTTCCAAGGGCCCTTTTTAAAGCTGCCCGTGCAAGTAAACGCGTGGAATCCAATGTTGGCAAGGGACAATCGTTCGGATCTATGATTAAGGGAATTTCCGTACATCCAAGAACAACCGCATCGCAACCACGATGCCTGAGCACTTGTATAACTTTATTAAAACAGAGTCTGGATTTTTCAAGAAAAATACCATTCACAAGTTCCTTAAATATTATCTTGTCAATTTCCTCTCGATCTTGCTCCTCCGGTATCTCAGTGGCAATACCGAACTTCTTAAGGGCATCGGAATATACTGGACCTGTCATAAGATACTTTGTTCCTAATATTCCAAGATGTGTAAACCCCTTCTTTCTGGCTTGTTCTCCAACTCCTTCTGCAATATGCAGCCAAGGTATTGGTGATCTGGATGTTACGAGATCAAAAGCCTGGTGAATGGTGTTGTCAGGACAAATTGCAAAGTCAGCTCCTGCTTGTGCAACTTTGCGGGCTGAGGAAAGCATGAGTTGGGCAACCTCATCCCAGTTTCCTGCACGTATATGCACCATATATTCAGAAAGCGGGTAGGTGTGCATAGTTATCTCTGGATGTTTATGTTCACCCATTTCACTTGGTGCCTCTGTACAAATAGTTCTATAACAGAGAGCTGCTCCCTCAGCACTGCACGCTACAATTCCGATATGTTTTACCATGCCCATTTGTCCTCGTATTTTGAAAAGCCTATCCGCCACCGCTCAGGCGCCACAAACAGAGTAATTGGTCATTTTTGGCATACCCTTACTACTGAGAGCATCAAATAGTTTGCAATATCATGAGGGCATGAGGTCTTTTCTGTAGTGACTGGTGGCCCGCGACGAGCTCGGCCGAGTCGGAGGCCACTGTTTTTTCGTGACTTATCTATGGGGGAAACCGCAGGCCTCCCGCTCGATAGAGCGGGGGCAATGCGGAGGGGGCAAGACTCCCCCGTAGATAAGTCGCTGAAAAGACCAGGCCGGAAGCCTTGGAACTGAAGAAAAGGGCTCATTACCTTACTATCTATAACTTGTTAATTTCAAAGAGCTAAGGTGTTACCAAGTTTCAAATAAACAGGAGGTTATTATGGTATTTATGGAAATTTTGGAATGGTTTGATGAGACCGGACAGGAGATGGTACATAAGATTCCTGAAAAGGGCTCTGCTGACATCAAATTCGGTGCACAATTAGTCGTCAGGGAAAACCAGGCAGCCATATTCTTCAGAGATGGCAAGGGACTTGATCTTTTAGGTCCTGGCAGGCACACCCTTTCCACCCTTAATCTTCCCATAGTAACCAGGGTTCTGAGTCTCCCTTTTGGTTTCAAAAGCCCATTTCGGGCCGAGGTCTACTTTGCCAATCTGAAGAGCTTTGTTAATGTCAAGTGGGGGACCAAGGAACCTGTAGCCTTCAGGGATAGCGAGCTGGGTTTGGTCAGGCTCAGGGCCTTTGGTGTTTATGCCATGAGGATTGTTCAGCCACTCCTTCTCATAAATACCCTGGTCGGAACCCAGGGTGCCTATAATACTGAACAGGCCGGTGATTATCTCAAGGAAATCATTGTCTCCAGGTTCAATGATATGATTGGGGAGATACTGGACACCATCCTTAATCTACCAAAGTACTACGATGAACTTGGAGTAGCACTCAAGGCAAGGGTTCAGGAGGACTTTGGCAAATTCGGGATCCATCTTGAGGATCTTTTTTTCAATTCCATTACCCCGCCTGTTGAGGTCCAGAAGATGATTGATGAGAAAAGTGGTATGGGCGCTGTAGGAGACCTGGATAAGTTCATGAAATTTAAGGCGGCAAAGGCCATGGGTGATGCAGCCAGGCAGACAGGTGATGGTGGTGCTGCTGGAACAGGTATGGGCCTTGGCCTTGGTGCTGGCCTGGGCATGATGTTGCCAGGCATTCTTCAGCAATCTATGCAGGCAACAGCACCGGGTAAGGCTCCAACCGTAAATTGCCCCAAATGCCAGGCCCAGATAGATCCAACTGTTCGTTTTTGCCCACAATGCGGTCATCAGGTTATCAGGGAAAACTCATGCCCTCAGTGCGGTAAAAATCTGCCAACCAAGGCAAAATTCTGCATGTTCTGTGGCACAAAGGTAGAAAAAATCAAGGCAAAATGCCCCCTATGCGGGCATGACATCCTTCCTGGTTCCATCTTTTGTAACAACTGCGGAGAAAAGATCAATTAGGAAATGTCAGTAGTTCGTTGTCAGTGGTCTGTTGTATATATATTTCTAAGCACTTAGATTTACCCTTCAACGAACAACTGACAACAGTCAACGGACACTATCAAATAGTACCCCATGAACATCGCTATTACTTGCCCTCAATGTGGGGCTGAGGTTGAGCTTGCCGAGGAGGATACCGTTTTCAAGTGCCTCTATTGTGGCTCAATACTTAAACCTACAGGTCGAAACCGAGTTCAGTCCTTTTTTATCTCTCCCAAAGAGACTGCTCATAAGGTAGGGACAGCCCTCCTTCGTGCCTTAAAAGATAAAGATTCAAAAGATCTGCACATAGTTGGGCACCATCTACTTTACGCCCCCTACTGGCGGGTTAATGGTATGCTTTTTCAGTGGGTCTTTGGGAAAAAGTATTTTAAAAGTCCTGGCGGACAAAAGGCATGGGAAAATTTCAAAAAACTGAGGGCTACCCCATGGTTTCGCACATTTCCTGCCTTTGACTCCTCAAAATGGAGCCTATTCTCCCTTGGTCTCAGGGCTCAGGTACTAAAGATATGGCCCTTTAATAAACAAAAAATGGGCAAAGACCCCCTTCTTATAAAGCAAACTATTTCCTTTAAGGAAGCCATTGACCAAGCTCAAAAATCCATTGTAAGTCAAAGAAGTAGTGGATCGATCCAAGTGGAGATGCTCAACTCAGAGCTGATAGGTGAGCGCTATTCCTTACTGTATTTTCCATTTTACTGTTACACCCTAAAGAAAAATGGGAAACAATCATTGTTAATTGTTGATGCCCTTTCGCACAAGGTTATCAAGGGTCACGTGGATATAGACGAGCTTAAGCGAACTTCATCTGGAGATAAGATTCCCTATAAGCCATTGAATTTTATCCCCTTTAAGTGCCCAAATTGCGGCTGGGACTTTTCATTCAAGCCTCACACCACCATCCATGTCTGCAAAACCTGCGGCCGTGCCTGGCAGGAAAAAGGGGGCAGCTACGTGCCTGTGCTGTATAGAATATCTTTGAAAGAAAAATCCAAAAATATAACCTGGAAATACCTGGCTTTCTGGCGACTGACTGGGATTATTAAAACAAAGGACAAGGAATACAAAACACTCAAGGAATTTTATGATCTTTTCCCCCTGCCCCGGGTTTTAGATGAAGAAGCAATAAAGAGGAGAAATATCTCCTTTTATATACCTGCTATCAGAATAAAGAATGTGAAGATGGTTGATAAATTTTCAGCCCAGCTAACTCTCGCTCAGCCTCAATTTACCGAAATAGAGATCGACACAATTGAAGACCTTGATCTATCCGATGTCTGGCTGACTCTAAAAGATGCAAAAGAGATGGCCCATGTTCTTCTCTATTCAATGACAAAAAAAGAACATAAAAAGACAAAGAATGTTGTAAAAGATGCTCAGATACATTTTACGAATTCCAGGCTTTTATGGATCCCTTTTGTGGAAAAAGGGATTTACCTAAGGGAATCTCAAACAGATTTTGCCCTCCAAAAGAATGCCCTGTACCTCCCTACCCTAACAGACCCTTGATCCACAAACGAACATCCGCTTCCCATTCTCACATGAATGGATGGCCTGTTATTTTTTCGCAGCTTTGTATTCCACTAAAAACTTCCGGATAGCCTTTACAAACTCCTCAATGTCTTCCAGGTCTTTATTTATGATCTCATACAATTCTTGATCGGTAATCTCATGGTAAAAATGAGTGAGTCTGTTTCTATAACCTGCCATGGGGATGAGTCTATTAGTGAGCTTATGGGGAATAATCTTCTCTTTACCTAAAAGCCTGGCTATTTCTTTATATTCTATGGTCTTTCTTCTGGCTGTCTTCGCAAGTATGTGCCTTCCAATATCAAAAATTGCTTCTAAGGTGTGCCTCAGGTAGCTTTCTGCAGCCCTTGGGTTTCTTTTATCCGAAAAAAATTCTTCATTGGACTGCTTCCTTAATGCTTTCATCTCCGTGATAGAATCTATAATAATGCTCAATCTATCTGTAATTAGCGTCGTATTCAAATTCGAAATAACCATCTTCTATAGCCTCAAGTAATTCCTGTTCATAAAGCTTATCAAAATATCTTAAATCAGCAGCGCAACGCATAACCATCTCTTCATAGGAATCTTTAAATCCATCATCAAGCGTATATAAATTAATCCCTTTGATAGCCTCAAATTGTATGATAAAATTGGTTTCTTGCAATAGAACGAGGTCCAATCTATATGGGTAATAAAGCGGTGAGAGCTCTTCATATAGCAATCCATAGACTTTTCTGGTCTCCCTGATTGGAAAATCCTGAAAAACCATTCCCATATCTATATCACTTTCTGGATCTCTTAAGGACACATGAGAACCGTCTAAAAGTTTTCTTCCCGTCTCCTTCATAGAACCAAAAAGGTAGCAAAGGCTAATATTGAATCTTTTACAAATTATATTTAGCTTTTCCTTTTTTTTCACTACATACATCTCATTGCATTGCCCCTTAATCCCCTCCTCTCCGAGGCGTAGGCTCTACCCTCCGCCTGTAAGCCCTACTGGCTGGAAGCGGAGCCAGAGGCCGCCAAAGGATGGAAAAAGGCGCTTTTTATGAATCCATCAAATTTAATTTTTGATAATATTATAAATTATAACAAATTTTTCAACATTGTCAAACTGTTATGTGATCTCAGGTAGCTTTTCTTTCCCGCACAATTCTGCTCAGGACTACAAATGGATTATGACCTTGATATCGAAGAGGATGGACTCGGTGGCCAGTTGCAGCACCAAGTGCGTGAATATGCTCATTCCGGTTAACCAAGTGCTACCTTTAGGTTAATGGTCTTTTTCTATACTATCCTTAGGGGTGTAACCCTTTGACATCTTAATATATAATGTTGGGTTTGAAACAACTTACCAAAAGGTTCAAAAAAGCAAAACAGTTATGTCCATAAGTTGCTTTAGAACCTACGTCCCCCCCCTTGAAGGGAACTGGAAAACAGATTCCTGAACCGTAACGCCCTTCTACGGTTTGAAAATATGCCTGATTTAATGAATCTAAGTTATGAAATGCCACAATTTTTAAACCATACCTTGACTTTGGTTTAAAAATATGATTGTTTAATTATCATGAGTACGGAAATAAAAACAAAAATAAACCGCCTTATCAATCAATGGCCCAGGGGAACGGTTGGCGCCGCATCCCACTTAAATGCATCAGGCTTCAGCCATGATCTTCTTACTAGATACAAAAAAAGCGGGTGGATCCAATCGTTCGGGAGGGGTGCCTATATCCTTTTTGGAGATAAGGTGGAGTGGCCCGGTGCCCTTTATGCGCTTCAAGCACAGCTGGGCCTAAATGTGCATGCGGGGGGAAAAACTTCCCTTGAGATGAAAGGATATGCCCACTACCTAACTTCCAGACAAAGAAGGGTGTTTCTATACGGGCCGCCAGGCCAGGTTCTGCCGGCCTGGTTCAAAGGGGAGAGCTTAGGGGTAGATATTGCCATGACCCGGACCAACTTATTTCCTCCAGACATTCAGGAGAGTTTTTCGGAGTTCAGAGAAAAGTACTTTTCTGTAAGAATATCTTCTCCTGAAAGAGCAGCTATGGAGATGCTTCATCTGGTTCCCGGAAAGATCAGTTTTGAGGAAGCCCTTTTGATCTTGGAAAACCTTGTCAGCCTGCGACCGGAAATAGTCCAAAAATTGCTCGTCATATGCCTGTCCATCAAGGTCAAAAGGCTCTTTTTGTACATGGCGGAAAGGCAGGGTCATTCGTGGGTATCGCAGCTTGATCTTTCAAGAATCGATTTCGGGAAAGGAAAGCGGATGATTGTTCCGAACGGAAAGTATGACAGAAAATATCGCATCACCGTTCCCACGGATCATCATGAAGAGGTCTCCGGATGAAGGATATGAGGGGGGGCGTTCGGAATATGAGGGGGGGCGTTTGTGCAGAAATTGCTTGACAACTTGTTACTTCAATTAAAGACTCCATATGTTGCAAATACAGGACTAAAATGATAAAAGGCTTAAATAAAGGTATGAAATTGAATAGCTGTGCAATTTCTGCATGAATGTCCCCCTTTTAAGGAGGTATAAGATATGACTACCGCCGAGCCCATATCACTAAGTGCAATTCGAGAAGCCCAAGAACGCCTCGCTGATACAATTTTTCACACCCCTCTTGTTCCCTTAAACGCAGATGAATCGCCGGCGGAAATTTTTCTGAAACTGGAGAACCTACAACCCATTGGTTCATTTAAGCTGCGTGGGGCGGGCAACGCAATGCGTCTGGCAAAAAAGGAACAGCTACAGAAAGGTGTTTGGACTGCCAGTGCCGGAAATTGGGCTCAGGGGGTTGCTTGGTACGCTCGACTATTAGGGGTGAAATGCACAGTCGTTCTTCCTGAAGCTGCGCCAGAGACAAAGATTGCCGCAATCGAACGCCTCGGTACACGCGTTGTTTTCGCGCCCTTTGATGATTGGATGCAGATCTTCCGATCACGCAGCTACGAAGGGATGGAGGGTTTATTCATCGATGACTTTAGTGAGCCTGCGGTGAGGGCTGGCCACGGCACTATCGGATTGGAGATCCTCGAGGAATTGCCTGATGTTGATGCGGTTGTCATCCCCTATGGTGGAGGCGGGCTTAGTTGCGGGATTGCGCCCGGCTTGCGTGCTCTTAAGCCTGATACCAAGCTGTACGCCTGCGAGGTTGAGACAGGGGCACCCTTGGCCGCTTCGCTCGCAGCCGGAAAGCCTGTTGAGATCAATCATACACCCAGCTTTGTAGATGGTATTAGCGCTCCATTTCTGCTTCCCGGAATGTGGGAATTGGCGAGTCAATTGTTGGATGGTTCACTTGTCGTGGGATTGGAGGAAGTGGCTTCCGCAATCAGAATTTTGGCAGAGCGGAATTGTATCATTGTTGAAGGAGCTGGGGCGGTATCTGTAGCAGCCGCGCTTACAGGCAAAGCGGGCAGTGGAAAAGTGGTTTGCGTCATTTCTGGAGGAAACATCGACAAATCAAAATTGGTTCGAATATTACAAGGTAAGGTGCCGTAGTCGGCCAAAGTGATTGGTACAAAATGGACGCAACAATCTTTCAAATTTGCAGATAACCCTTACATGGATGGGGCATAAGTAATTAAGTATTGTATCAAATGGTAATTTGCCTAACCCGTTAATTCACGTGACCTCTATTCCGCTGGCATTCCATAGAGGTAGGTGATCTTCATCGTTATGCATATAAGGAGATGATCATGCTATACGAAATAGACTTTTTGCCTGTTGGGGAAGGAGAGCAGTCAGGTGATGCAATTTGTTTACGTTACTCATTTGACCAGGGAACAAATTGGTCCGTAGGTGTAATTGATGGGGGGACACAGGAGTCGGGGGAATCCTTATGTAAACACATAGATACATATTACAAAACAAACATAATAGATTTTCTTGTTTGCACACACCCTGATCAAGATCATGCGTCAGGGTTATCTTGTGTTCTTGAGAAGCTCACTGTTAAAAAAGTTTTAATGCATTGCTCTTGGGATTATGTGGATTACATCTATGACTATGTGTCTGATGGAAGAGTAACAAAAGAAAGTGTGAAAAACAGGCTTATCGAAGGACATCCATACGCATATAAGGTATATGAATTGGCAAATAAAAAAAATGTCCCCATATTTCATGCTTTTTCTGATAGTCAAGATCATGACATATCATGCTTATTGATAGCTGGACCATCCTCTACCTTTTATCTTCAGCAATTGATAAATTTTCGATCAATAACTGATGTTACAGAGGATATTGATAAAGGCTATGGCTTATTGAGGGGCGTGATGGTGGCGGCAAAAAAAGCGGCAAATTGGATCATAGAGACATGGGATGATGAAAAACTTGTAGATCCAGAAGATGATGCTACTTCAAGTGAAAATAACTCTGGAATAATATTACATTTCGACTTCGATGGGAAAAAGGTTCTTCTTACAGGTGATTGTGGAGTTCCAGCATTAGCACAGAGTGCAGATTACATTGAAAGCCAAGGGATAGAGTTACAACCATTTTCATTTATTCAAGTCCCACACCATGGTAGCAAAAGGAACATAGGTCCAACAATATTAAATAAGTTGGTCGGTCCTCCTTTAGCACAAGAAAGTGAGTCTAATTTTACAGCGCTTATTTCTGCTACGAAAACGGAAACTCCAAAGCATCCAAATAAAAGGGTTGTTAACGCCTTTATACGTAGAGGAGGCAAAGTAATAGCTACTCAAGGGTCAAGAATATGCCACCACTCTAATGGAACACCCGATAGAGGTTGGTCAAAAGCTGAGCCGTTACCTTTCTATCCAGAAGTAGAAGAAGACAATAATGATTGATCTAATAAAAATTGCAGATCCATATGAAAGAAAAGCAAGAATATATCCGGGCCTTATTTGTTTGTTCCCATTATTAATAACCGTTTTTGTTGCGTATCCTAAGATATTCCATTTATGGTCAAGTTTAGTTGCTTTGGCAGTATCTTTTGGTCTACTCCAGTTATTAGCACACTTAGCCCGCGATCACGGTAAACAACTGGAAAAAAGCTTATTTCAGGAGTGGGATGGAATGCCATCTATAAGATTTTTTCGTTTCCGTGATCAAACAATATCAAACCCTATCAAGCAACGATATCACTCTTCTTTATCACAAGAAACAGGCATTAATGCGCCAACGCCAGATTTTGAGAAGAACAACCCAACGGAAGCAGATAAAATATATCTATCATGGTCTGACTATTTGCGAGGGAAAACTAGAAATGCCAATAATTATCCTTTGGTTTTTATAGAAAATGTCAACTATGGTTTCAGACGTAATCTATATGGTCTTCGAATTTTCTGTTTGTTGGTAAGCATAGTTTGTCTATCAGTGATTATTGTTAAAATATACCAACTCTATCAAGCATCACCATCAATAGAAACAACGTTAATCAGCACTGCGATTATTATAGCTGTATATTTGTTGATATTTCTATTTATAGTTAACAAGAATTGGGTCAAGGTGACCGCCGATGCATATGCACGGCAATTATTGGAATCATTGAATGCATAACAAACGGCTGAAGCAGGATTGGCAAATCCGCTGCGCTCCATTGCCAATCTCTTAGCCGCAACGTTCGTCTGCTGAACGAGCCAAGAGGTTTGCTTGATGCCCGCTGACGAACCAGTAAAACTTCGTGAATGGCGAGCACCCAACACCGAGAGGGGTCGCGGCCGGCTGTTCACATGCGGCAGGCCTGGGCGCGGCACCTTCGGCCGGGAAAGGCGGCGCGTCGATGACGACACGATCGACAGGTGGGTGAAGGGACTACCCGAGGCAGAGCTCCTGGACATCGTCTCGCTGCTCGGCAAGAAGCGCGACGACTACTCGGAGTTTGGATACTATCCCTTCCGTTCCTCAGAGGAGGCCGACGACAAGCCAATATTCCAGCAGTGGCTCGACGAACGCTACGGTCGACGCTTTGTCGTTCACGAGTTCCCAACTGTGGATGCGCAGGGAATCGCACCAGAGGTTCTGAAAGAGATAACGGGTTGCGTCCTTGATCTGCTTGAGACGGGCCGGACTGTTGTGATCATCGATTCGGCTGGTGCCGAACGAACCGCAAGAGTCTGCGAGGCCATCGGTTACGACCGAATGAAGGGGTCCGTTTGACTCTTTTGATTTTTTGACAGGACTCCTAAAGGAGTCAAGCCTTTTTTGACAATTGTTGACTAGTAAATTGCTCTGGGAAGTCCAGGGTCAAACCCCTGCCCTCCGTGTTTATGGCGTAAAGCGGGACGCCCTTAAAATTTTCAATTTTATCATTTTTTTACGATCAGAAAGGCTATACTATATTGAATATTGAAAGTAAGCAAATTTGCCTGTTTGTTTGTTCAATCCCGATATATCGGGATCAGGCAAAATTGCCTTATATGTAAATGTTCGAACTGAATTAAAATAAGAAATAATAAAATGATTGATCCAAACTTAAAACCTGAATATTCTGATAGTCATGCTCTCATTATCGGAATCAATGATTTTCAGCATGCATCCCCTTTGGAATACGCTATTAGCGATGCAGAGGCAATCAGTGAAGCATTAATAAAGAAATTCGGCTTCCCGAAAGAGCACGTTCAACTTCTTACAAATAAAGAAGCTACGCGCGGCAATATCATGTCTGCTTACATGGGCTACAGCCAATCAGGAACTGAAATTAATGATCGAATATTAGTTTTCTATGCTGGCCATGGGGTTACACAAAGGGGGGCAAGAGGTGAAATTGGTTTTCTTGTTCCTCACGATGGAAATCTTGAAGACCTTTCAACACTGATTAGGTGGGACGAGTTTACTTATAATGCAGAATTAATCAGGGCGAAACACATCCTCTTCATAATGGATGCTTGTTATGGCGGCCTAATATTTCAACGCGCCATGCCTGCCGGAAGCATGAGATTTCTCAAAGACATGCTTCTGCGTCCTGTTCGCCAGGCAATTACTGCTGGAAAAGCGGATCAGGTGGTGGCTGATTCGGGTGGTCCAAGCCCGTCCCATTCAGTATTTACAGGTCATCTTCTAGACGCGCTTGATGGAAACGCCACTACCGACGACGGAGTTTTGGCAGCCAGCGGTGTAATGTCTTACGTATATGACAAAGTGTCCAAAGACATTCATTCTCGGCAGACTCCACATTATGGCTTTTTTGATGGAGATGGCGACTTCATTTTTCAGGCACCAATTATCGGGCGTCTCACAAAAGAGGACAAGGTAGACGAAGACGTATTAATTACTATCCCCTCCGTGGAGATTCCTGAAGCTATAGAACAGCCAGACACTTTGGTAAGCACCGTAAAAGAGTATCTTGCTGACCCAAAGACGACGATAAAGCTCCATGATGTTTCGATCCAACATGTTAGGAAATATCTTCTAGAGACTACGAAAGAGAAGTTCCCTGTGCAAGATGTTCAGTTCACCATCGAGGAGTTCACAAAACGTCTTGAGCACTACAATACCATAGCACAAGATCTTAAACTATTAACAAGTTGCTTATCATACTGGGGAGAAGAAACACATCAAACAATTCTACAGAAAGCTGTAGGTCGATCAACAGATCATTTGTATCCTGAAAGTGGCCAGGGAATCTGGCTTGCCCTACGCTGGTATCCAATAATCATAATAACCTACTCTGCAGGAATTGCTGCAGTTGCAGCAAAAAAGTATAACAATTTACATAGCCTTTTTTTGACACACACTGCGTCGAGGCGTTCAAGCGAAGAAACAACCGAATTGTTGTGGTCCCTAGGTGAGGCAATTCTTGAACTGGAGAGGACAAATGCGTTCAAACAGCTACCAGGCCATGAAAGAAACTATGTTCCGCGAAGTGAATACCTTTTCAAACTTTTACAGCCAGACTTAGATGACCTATTCTTTCTTGGCAATGAGTATGAACAAGCATTTGATCGTTTTGAAGTAATGCTTGCGTTAACGCATGCCGATCTCCGGCATCAAAGAGAACAACACATATGGGGACCAGTAGGAAGGTTTGGTTGGAAATACAGTGGGCGCGGAGGAACAGAAAATTCGTTGTCTGGCATAATCGCCGAGGCAAAAGCTATGTCCTCATCATGGCCACCACTAAAGGCGGGATTTTTCGGAGGTAGTCTTGAGCGGTTCAATGCGGTTGCGTCCGAGTACGAAGCAATAATAAAACGCTTGGGTTGGTGGTAAAGAGATAACGAAATAGTTCGAACAAGCGGCTCCACTTGACCGGGAATAACCTCTGGTTGAAATTCAAAACTCTGTGGCCCGGCAAGTGAGCCGTGGTTATTTTGGTGAATAAATGAATCCAGAAATCATCTATACAAACTTTCGTGACGAAGCATTGGCGACCATGTTTTCATCAGACAAATACAGTACTTTTGTCGCCATGCCCTTCCGAGAACGCTTTAGCTATCATCCTGATATTATTTTAGAAAAAGTCGTTCAGAAGGCTTCGGTAAAAGCTAATGAAATTAGAGGCGATCAACTTAAAGAGTTCCTGGTGCCTCAGACAGTTGCGGAGAAGCCACCAATTGCAAACGTCATTACAGAAGATATTGTGAAATCAATCCTGTTCTCACATTTTTTTATAGCTGATCTTACTGGAGCAAACGGTGGTGTTCTAATTGAAACGGGTATCGCAATGTCATTCAAATCCAATACACAAATCATTTTAATCACTCAAGACCCGTTGGATCAGCTCCATTTTGATATTAGAAATAATCGAGTAATATCCTATAACCCTGATGGGAAAACGAATGAAATAAAAGATGCTTTTTTGGCTGCTGCTCAATCTTTCGAAAATGATAGGGCAAGATATGTTACACAAGTGTCAAGAAGTCTAAGCACTGATGCAATCCGTACACTACATTGCTATGCATCATGGTATCAAAACAAAGATTCAGCAAAAGGGCAGCCTGGTTTGTGGTACCCACATAGGATGCCAGGCTTTTTCAAGGAAGGCTATGGGGATCAAGCTTTAAATATGTTTCAGCTCACGCTTCTGGAATTATATCAAAAACGGATGCTATGGACAGATTATAGTACCAAAAAAGATGATACTGGTGAACACCACTCATGGGCAGTTCATGTAACTAAGCTTGGATGGCTCCTTATCAAATACATGTGGCCGTATTATACAGAAGAGTACTGTGAGAGAATAATTTGATATTTTTATAAAGGCATTCACGAAAATATCAATAGTGTCAAAAATCTAACAATAAAATTCACCAAATCCTAAAAGCCTTGCGGCTTTTAGTCCAGGTCATTCCGAGCGTTATGTTTTAAAATAATGGGTTTTATGAAATGACAATATGCAAAATTAAACAACCCGTTGAATACTCATTTCTCCAATGGATTAACAATTATCCAGATTCCGGACACTGGGCAGATAAGGAAAGGTTTTTTATATTCGTTAAGACAGTTTGTAAATATAATGCTACAAGGTGGAAAAAACCTGATCATCTTAAAAAGAAAATACTTGATGCAAAACCATACTTCGACCTTGAATTTTTAGAACGCCTTCTTTATTTATACTCGAACCTTATTGAATTTTACAAGACTGGGGCGTGCCAAACCACGCGATTGATTCCTAGAACAATTAAAAGAGGGCACTATATCGAAGTGCGTGTGAAAAAGGGTAATATTCACGAAGTAGAGTTACCTTTAAATAAAACATAACATAAAGGGGGACGTTGGTTCCAAAACGACTTGACAACATAGTATAAAGGGGATAGGCTTTTTGTATGCCAAGACAGCCAAGACTTGATGCACCCGGTACCTTACATCATGTTATGGGCCGGGGCATTGATGGAATAAAGATAT
>JAUWZC010000167.1 GCA_030615565.1 Desulfobacteraceae bacterium
CATTCTCCCCAAGAAAATGTCTTTACAGGGTTTCAGATATCTTGCCAAATGGTTGACCCGTATTCCAGCTGATTTCATTTCAGTATTCTAACACAATACTGAAATTTTTTGAAGTTTCAATATGATACAATCATAGCAGTAAGCTAATCCTCAGAAGCAATTCCGGGAACTACAAGATGTTGGGGTTGGCAAATTGAGGAGCGGCACTACCCGATTTGGATTCTCAAAGCGATTTCGCACAGACTTCCCGCGAAGGCTAATCTATCTAATTGCGATACAAATATTGTATAATCCAAATTAGCTTCTGGCGCTCTAATTCATCTTGAAATCGAAACTTCTTGGGGCCTGATCCTAGGTGCAGATATAGCAGAAAACAAAAGCGAAGCGAGGAATAAAACCTATACTGTATATGGGACGGAAAAGAAAAGGTAGAGCCGTGGTTACCCTTCCTCCATCCTTCTGGGCGTCTTCTGGATTATGATCAATTCGGTGGAGGCCGGTAGATCATTCTTTCGCCCCAGCCTTCTTGAGCATCCGAACGATCTCTTTATGGCCCTCCCTTTTTGCCGCCATCAAGGCTGTACCGCCCTTATTGTCTTTAGCGTTGACGTCAGCGCCCTTCGCCAGCAAGGCATGCACCTTCTCCGTGTCACCCTTCGACGCTGCTTCTATCAATGAGCTTGTTGTTGCGGGACGTCCAGCGGCAAGGATAAACACAACTGCTACCAGTAAGTATAGATTAAGTCTGCACTTCATATTGATTACTCCCTTACTCTCCGTAATAGCAATTGACGAGACGACCCTGTATCTTCTATTTTCAAATTAAACCCCCTGATACCGAATGGAACCCTTCCACGGTTACGTCCTCGCTTTCATCCTTAGGGGAGCTACAAAAGGTACAAAAGCAAGGATATTCATGGAAAGCCTAGATTGATCCAGGGAATTGAACCTCAAGCTCCCAACAGAACAGGACTTCTCTGCCAGGAGCACGGCTGGCACATTTTGAGGGATTTCTCCATGGGAAGAATAACTATTAAAATATTTGGAGATTCTTACTATTTAGAATACCACAAGAGCAATAAAAGTCAAGACAAAATTATTAGGTAGAAAAAACGGATGGAAAATACCGATTATTAGAAAACCAATAGGTGGGATCTGATAAGGATTATTTTCTGGTTTACTTTTTTTAAGAGGTGCTGCATTGCTTTATAGGCCAAAATTACTCATGGAATTGTAACAATATATTGTGGGAGGAAAAGGTAAGCGAACAATTCACTATACGTGCCATAATCAATCGTACAGCCAAATTAGATTTTATTCAAGGTTTCGTTTGGTAGTCATAAGTTTTTTGGCTTCCGATTTCTCAACAATCATAGCAGTAATCGTTAGTCAAAGGTCATAAATAAATGGTTATGATAGGGGTACATAAAAGAAAGGCAGGGCCATTTCTGGCTCTAGGCGTTTACTAAAGGTGTTAAAAACATCTGAAATTAATCAACAATTACCTTTTATTCCAATATGTTATGCTTGATGCTATTTTAGCAAGATATCTTGTTGAAAAACTTCAACACCTTTGGGTAATGGCTTGTCTCTGGCCCTGCCTTTGCTATTCCTAGGTGTATGAACTTACTTGTTTCCCTACTTCAAGATCCGTACACAATCACTACCCTCTATAGGTGTCCCATCGCTCAAGTTACCCGTAAGGGTCAGCACTAAATCATCAACATCGTTGACATCACCTAGTGAACCTATGATGGACTGAGTACAGAACTTAAGGATCAAATCATCAAATCCGTCACCAGCCTCTGTAGTGCAGTCACAAACATCTTGGCGATCCACAACCGGTCTACTCACATCTTCCACTCTACTACGAATAGGAGCAATTCCTTCTAGCCGGATGGATGCTGGATCGATATCGGTTACATCAAATTCATCGGAACCTAGAATGGCAACTGGCAGTACCGCCTTACTCTTCACGTTGAGAGGATTCGGACAGGAAGTGGGCTTGATATCAATCAAGATGGGTTGCTGGTCGGTTGTAGAGGATGTAATGGATATCTCATATCTTATTCCTACAGGAATTTTACTGGTTTCCCCTTCCAACCTTACCCAATTGTCGGGATCATCGGGATCAAGAAAGCCGTCAGGCGGGTTAAGCCAGTAGTAAGGTGTGCATACACCCGATTCATCAACGTGGATTTTTAAACCTATAGAAGAATATCCACTTAGCTCCGTGAAAATTAAAAAACCGGATTCGTCCTGGAATACTATGCCTTTCCAGTTGTTCTTATAAGTACTGCCTATACCTAAACCTACTGATTCATTCCATGGGTAATTCCCGATGCTTATAGTAAAAGAATATCCAGGGTCCGGTGGCCCTGCTCGTAAGTTGACAACAAAATCAGCATCGTGAACTGATAGCCATTCACCAGAACTATCGTAATTTGGCATGCCTACAGATGTGTGAGGATCCATTACAGTAAGGCTTAGAGTGCCATCCCCTGTCAGGCATATACCATCTGAGTTCTCAAACCACACGTAGGGTGGCTTTGTCAATTTTGTTCCCGCATCTCCAGTGAAATCGTCCCCACTCCATAAATCTCCGGCAATAGTATATACATCACCATGATTGCTCCATGATACAGAACCAACATAAAAAGTGTAAGGGTTTGCTTGCAACGTACTGGCGGATAAAACCAAGATGAAGGCTATCGCAAACATTTCGAAGCTTTTCTTAAAAGCTCTCATACTTGCCTCCTTCATTTAAATTTACAACGGTTATTCATCCGATTTAACAACCTAATTATCGGAAAAATGAGTATAGAAGATTAAGCAAGAAAATCTAGCTCCCAACAGAACAGCTACATCCTATCAGGAGCACGGCATGCACATTTTGAGTGGTTTCTCCATGGGGCATTACCCTCAATCAGGATTAAAAGGCGGAGAAAACAAACTAATCCGTTATTTTATATATGCAAAAATCATGCAAGATTAAGCAGATAGAAGATTGCTTAGGATTTCAAATAGTTGAGGTAACCTTACTGAAGCTTCATCTTGAGATGTGTAAAAGAATACAAACATTATGGGAAATTAATTTCCACTTGTTGGTAAGATTTTAAATACTTTTAATGGAGGGAATTGGGGTCAAAGGAAATATAATTGACATGCGTTTATCAAAGAGAAAGGTTATTAAATGAGATATTATGATCTACATATTGTGGTTTCTGACTACGTCTCAAAAGTACACAATGCGTGCCATAATTGATCGTACAGCCAAATTAGATTTTATTCAAGGTTTCGTTTGGTAGTCATAAGTTTTTTGGCTTCAAACCTTTTACTATTTCAATGTCCCCAATATATTTGCAATTACCTCAGCCCCAGCACCACTTCTCCAAAGATATAAACCTACACCTAGAACTATCAACGCAATGATATAAAAAAATCTATTCTCGCCAATATCTGCAGTGAATAGTTTTTTCAAAAAATACAACATTAGCAATACGATTATTGCCGTAATTATGTTAACCGCATTCAAATATTCCATCGATATCTCCCTATTTCCTGAAAATTATTTAATAGAGTTTATACCCTCACAGGGAAACCAATTATCTCACTCATGATATTTAGAATCCTTCACTGAACATTTTAAAAAAAAATGTTTTTCTGTAAACCTCATTCTGAATACGATCTCGTTACACTTTTCGATAAAGACATAATTGATGGTGAACTCTATGTTCCTTTTTTTACATTCATCTAAGTGTACTAGGATTTCAGTTTACGTGCCATAGTGGAAAGCCACTATCAATCTGATTTTATTTCAGTATTGATACAGTAATCATAACCTTATCGGTTTCTTATTTTGCAAGATCCATAGCTGTTATGTACTCTTTCGTCTCAAACCTATGCAGAAATCCGGAATGAAGTTATTAGGCTCTATTTACCCCTTGCAGGCCCCTCACCTGCCAGGAGGTATATGTTCAAAGGGGGCGCACCAGGGCTTTCTAACAGGGTTAGCTCAACAACTCCTCAAGGAAGAGCAGAAATGATCTTCCGGTATTCGTCCTCTGTAAAGGCACGAAGGGTCTCCGTGCGTACGGCACCCGCCGAACCAATAGAGAGACCTAACTTAGCTACTGTTTCATCGTCTGGCGCCTCACAGACACAGACGATGTCATACTGGCCCATTACCAGGTAAAACTCTTTCAACTCTGCCCCCATGGCCTGAAATGCTTTTTTGACCGTGTCGAGCCGGGCGGGACTCTCCTTGATGTTCTCTATGCCTTTCTGCGTATAATGGACTAACAAGATATAGGTTGCCATTGTACCACCTCCTTTCATACCTGGCCCTGGGCGCCCCCCTGAAAGCGTCACCTCACTGATTCAAAGACCAGAAAGTTTTTCAAGTCAAGAAAAATAGACCTTCAGAATCGCTCCAGAATTGACGATTTTGCCCTGACGAAATTAGGGTAAGCCAACAAGATATTGTGTTAGCACTCTATAGCCGTGTTTGATAGACTTCGTGCCAAAATCGATCGTACAGCCAAATTAGATTTTATTCAAGGTTTCGTTTGCTAGTCATAAGTTTTTCGGCTTCTGGAAATTGCACAATCATAGCAGTAATCGAAACCAAGAGGTTCGATTATTTCAAACGCAAATAAACAAAATAGGGCATTGGTAAAGGTTGTTTAATTCATCTTGAACTAAACACCTTGGCTAAGAAAAAGCAGGCCAAAATGAACCGCCACCAATCGATAGACGCCAGGATATCGAAATCATATCCAAATGTTTCCAAAAAGTACTAAATTGCAGATAGCAGATATCATAAGGTAAGATAATGGTATGATCAACGGTGTGTTTTTGGGCTATTGTTGGATTTTCGGGTTAGGATTTAACAATATTTTAATTTTGAAGATTTTAGAAATGCACACTTCTTAATACCTTTTTACAATGCAATCTCTGCACGAAGGTCCCCTTTCACTTTTATGACAACCACAATTAGACTGTGTAAGATCAAATCTTAGCTATTAAAAACTCAAAGAAAGTAAATGGAATCATAGCTTACCTTTAAGGTAATAACTAGGATTTAGATTAACAGACACGGACCTGACGCTTATATTCAATCTGATATCCACCTCATTAAAGCGACGCGTTTCTGAGACAATGTCTCAAATCAAGAAATTATTACACTACAAGGCATAATCAAATTGTTCTTTGAAAATACCGCTTTTTCATTAGGTGTCAAGATAATTTGTCCAAGGCGATTGGCCTCCTTTCTCAGCATT
>JAUWZC010000243.1 GCA_030615565.1 Desulfobacteraceae bacterium
GTTCATGAGGCTTCTGGCGAAATTGTGGTAACTGTAATGGAGGAATGTACCGGTGAGGTTATAAGGGAGATACCCCCTTCAGAGATCTTAGATCTCGCAGCCAAGGTTGACGCTATGATCGGCCTTATATTTGATCAAAAGGGCTAAAAGGCGGATGCTGTTCGGATAAATGCTTTGAAGATTACATGGGCAAGCCAGGGTCAATCTTAGTTGTGGATGATGTGGGAGAACAGAGAGAAATTGCCTCTATATTACCGAAAAACGTGAATTAAATAAAAAAAGTTGGATTATTCCTTTTCTGATGCTTACAATCGAAGGAGGGTTTCAATATATAGTGTTTTCCGCACATCAGGCAAAAGTATAGACTTCTGCTAGACTGGAAAGAATTGGAAGGCCGAAAAACTTATAACTACTGCTATAATTGTGCAAAAATGAAAGCCTAAGATTTTTCAGTATACGGATACAAGTCTATACTTTTCCCACCTGAAAAGCATAATGGAACCAAGATAAATCATTCCATAAACTCACCACTCTCATTTTCTTTGATTTATAAAGATTTGACTTTATCCTTCAAATTTTGATTTGAGTTTTTTGGTTCCCACTCAATCAATTAAAAACCTTTACGTATGGTGTCACATCTTTTATAATTATATCAGAGTGTGTTATATGAATCATGGTGAAAGCTAAGCTAATTATCAAAAAGTGAGGTACATGAGATGAGATTATTAAAATGGTGAGTTTGGATCGCTTCATCCTTGTTCATTTTGATCCTCGCTGCCTGTGGCGCAGAGATCGATACAGGAACCCTGTCTTTGAGCCTTTCAGATACAACGACAACAGAATACAGTGCTGTATATGTAACAATAGAAAAGGTCCAGGTTCATAAGGATGGAGGCGGGAGTTGGCAAGTAGTTGCTTCCCCAAACAAGACGTACAATCTGTTAGCACTTGTAAACGGTGCAACAGAGCAACTGGGTATAACGGAGCTGGAGACAGCTCATTATACACAAATGAGACTCATTATTGGGGAAAGTCCTGACGATACCATCAGCCTTTTAAGCAAAAGCCATCCATATGCAAACTACATTATTGACAACGCCGATACCTATTATGAGTTAAAGATTCCAAGTGGGCTTCAGACCGGTATCAAGATAGTTCATGGATTTGACATAAACGAAAATCAGACAACCGAACTGATCTTGGACTTCGATGCTTTAAGATCTATTGTAAGGGCAGGCAATAGTGGACAATGGCTTTTAAAACCAACGATTAAGGTGCTCGATACCAATGAGTGTTCCATAGTAAGTGGAGAAATTGTCGATGAAAACGGCGATCCTTTAGATCCTTTGGAAGGCGTTTTGGTGAGTGCTCAGATATATGATCCTGTTGCTGATGACATAAAAGATAAAGTCATTATTCAGACATCGACTGTAACAGATGAAATCGGATTGTACACGATTTTCATGCAACCAGGCACTTACAATATCGTAGCTTACAAGGATGGATATAGCCCTGCGTGCTCACACCTTATCGCAGAACCTGATACAACATATAATACGGAAGATTTCAGTCTCACCGAGGCTTCAACCGGAACTGTTTCAGGAGAAGTATCCATACCAGGAGCTGACCCAGAACAGCACGTCACTCTTAGTTTTAGGCAATTGGCACAGTGTGACGGTGAAGACATAGAGGTAAAATCGCTCAATATTGCCAACAATACTGAATATAGTCTTAGTTTACCAGAGGGCGCCTATAGTGCAATTGCCTCTACATATGGTAAAGAGACCCAAACAGATGGCATTGGCATCATAAGAGATACTGAGACACCATTAGATATAAGCTTTTAAAGGACAGTGTTTCAGTTAGAAGTCAATACAAGCAAGAAGGAGACTATTGGTTAAATGATCTTGAAGGAGGCAAGAACATGAATTGTATACGATTATTATTTCTATCGAGCCTGATGTTGAGTTTTTTGATGAATATCGGTTGTCCAGCCGCTGTTTTGGTTGGTGGAGGCGCCGCTGCTGGCGGGGGTTCACTCGCTTACATTAAAGGCGAATTGAAATCAACCGAAGAGGTTTCTTTAAATAGGGCATGGGGTGCTACTCAAAAAGCAATGGATGATCTGGAATTTAACATCACTGGTAAGGGGAAGGATGCCTTCGATGCCGAGCTGAGCGCAAGTGGTGTTGGTGGTAAGAAAATCAGGGTCGCTCTTAAAAAAATCTCCAATACACGCACTGAAATCAGGATTCGTGTCGGAACATTTGGCGATAAATCCTTGTCGCAACAGATCCTGGAAAAGATTAAAAACCGATTCTAATAAGCTCACCATTAAGTAGTTACAAGGAGGATAAAATGAAGCACAATATAATTATAAATCTGCTGATTTCTTTGATTTGTGTTTTTTTTATCTTTTCTTTTAGTGCATTTAAGACTGCCGGAGAAGAAATTGATATCGGCTGGGGGACCGTGTCAAAAGACAGCCATCCTATCATTTCGAAAAAGGTCAGGAAGGGCGGCCCCCCACCGCACGCGCCTGCCCATGGATATCGGGCGAAATATACTTATCGCTATTATCCTTCCGCTTGCATTTACTTTGATGCTTCTAGAAAGACATATTTTTACCTTGAAGGAAACAACTGGAGGATGTCTCTATCCTTGCCTCAGGAAACCCGGTTGCAACTTGGTGACTATGTGATTATTGAGATGGAGACCGATAAGCCATATACCAGGTTCAAAGAGCACAAGTGTAAATATCCTCCAGGTCAACTCAAGAAAAAGAAGAAAAAATAGGCTAACAGGAATTATGATATGTAGACAAAGGTAGGGTTTAAGACGGCCCTGCCTTTTTTGATAGAATGTCCATATCTTGTGATGTTGCCTTTCATTCCGATTTTAAAGCAACTGCTATAATTGTGCAAAAATCAAAGGCCGAAAAACTTATCAATACCAAAACAAATCTGTACTTTTCCCACCTGAAAAGCATAATGGAACCAAGATAAATCATTCCATAAATTCACCACTTTCATTTTCTTGGATTTACAGATAGTTAGCCAAGACATCATGGGAGTGATCATAATTGACAATCAAGCCTAATTACCCTATACTCCTTCCCAGAAAAAGCCAGGTCTTATCCAACCCTCAGCCGCCGTGGGTAGTATTGCATCTGTTGTGGCATCAGATTATCATCGGCAAAGTTTAGATAAAGAGGGAAGATAAGCATGAAAAAAGAGGTGGCTGACATAAGAGGTGGCAAGAGGGATAAACCGATAGCCGGTGTGAGCAGAAGAGATTTTTTGAAGTATTCCGCCGCTACCGGCGGAGCTTTACTATTAGGTATACACGGAGGTTTGGTTATGGCTAGTCCTAAGAGTCGTGTGGCATTTCTAAGCACCGAGGATCGAAAATCCGCAGTGTGCTCATCCATA
>JAUWZC010000198.1 GCA_030615565.1 Desulfobacteraceae bacterium
CCTGGTTTAAGAAGGGGAAAATCGCTTCCAAATAGTATCTTATCTAAGCCCATTATCTTTGTGGAGATAGAAAAAATCTCTTTATCATAAAGATAGGGGGAAGCAGCGGTATCAAACCATGTGTTTTTTAATACCTTTTTAACCGCCCTTTTCATCAGATGGTAAAAGAAAATTCCCCCTCCCCAGTGTGCGAGGATGATTTTATTATCTGGAAAGTATTGTAAAAAATCATATATCTCTTTCAACCTCATGGGGGTTTTACCAGGATAGTAATGGCCAACGGATTCATTGGTGTGGAGGAGAATGGGTATATCAAATTTTTGTGCTATTTCAGCTATCCCTTTAAAGGCCTTCATGGTATCCTCTCCCATGCTTGATGTATAGAATGCCAGTTCCCCTACCCCTGAAAGGCCCGATTTCAGGCATCTGTCAAGTTCTTTTTCAGAACCTTTAGCCAAAGGGAAAAATGTGCTAAAGCCTATCAGCCTGTCTTTGTATCTTTCTACTGTGTCTATTATATAGTCATTGTTTCTTTTGAAATAATCTTCATTGTGCCATGGGAAGCCAAATACAACAGATCTATCTACCCCTTCATTATCCATATTCCTGATAAGCTCCTCCACCCCCGCAAGTTTTGATCCAGGAATGCTATAAAGAAGCTCGAAGGCCGCCTCACCGCCAAAGAAATTTTCCCTTTTATCTCTGATCTCAATAGGAAAGATGTGGGTGTGACAGTCTATTATCATCAAACTATTTCTCGCAAAGCTCAACTAATACGCCATGTGACTCTTTGGGATGGATAAAGGCGATCCTTGCTCCACCAGCACCCTTACGTGGTTCCTGATCAATTAACCGGACACCTTTTTCCTTTAGCTCTTTCAGGGCCTCATCAATATTTTCTACCCTGAACGCAATATGCTGCACCCCCTCACCTCGGGAGTCAATGTATTTTGCTACAGGACCATCTGGTGCGGTTGATTCAAGCAATTCCAGCTCACTATCGGTGATCGGGAAAAAGCCAGTCTTTACCTTTTGATCTTCAATAATCTCCACCTTTTGAAGTTTTAATCCAAGCATTTCAGTAAAAAATTTTCCCCCCTCCTCAATGCTCTTTACAGCTATTCCTATGTGGTCAATGTGTTTTATTTTCATGTCTTCCTCCTTTCAAAAGTGCTTAAAGTTAGTTAAATAGTTGAGTTGTTAAGTAGTCAATTTGTTAAGTGGTTTTGTTTTTACTACTCAACGACTTAACTACTCGACTAATTAACCAAGAAACTTGCTTGCATTTTTTGTATCTCTTTGTAAAATATAGATGCTATTATCACACTCAGAGAAAAAAGGGAATTCCATTATGAATATGCAGGGTCCATTCAGATATTCTTCTCTAAAGGAGAAAAGGCAAGATCAATCAAGTTACGGTGAATTCGAGGCCACAGAGCTTTACTGCCCTAAATGTGGAAAAGCAGTGCCAGTAATCAAATCCCTCCTTCTGATTTTACCTGAAGGTGACAAATATGAATACCGCTGCCGATTTTGCGGCACCCCGGTAGGAGACAAAATCGACCGGCATGGTCAGTATTATTCTATTTTAAAGACGTAACTCCATAGAATGCGGTCCAAAAAGACTCAAGCTGATAATCATCTGACAGCCCTTAACAACTTCCTCGGTATTTTCTTTGCTGAGTGTACCTATTTTTTCAAGCAACCTGGTTTTATCAACAGTAGCTATTTGACTTACGACTGCTACACTGGCCTTGGCTAGATTTGCCGTACCCTTTGTTAAGTAAACATTTCCAGGAACTTGCCCCAATCTCTCGTTAGATGTTAGCAGGCTCACCACCGTTGTATGAATATTACTTCTGTTCAAAAGATTGTTCTGAATCACGACTGCTGGCCTTTTTCCCGATGGACCTGAATCCACTGCTCGACCAAACTTAACCCAGTATATATCTCCCTGTCTTGGTTTTACCATGGCAATTCTTCCACATTTGTATTATTTGCAATATCTCTTGCCATGCTCCTCTGCTCTTTGGCTATTTCCGGATCATCAAAGATTTTATTAATACGCCGAATAAATAATTCCTCTTTATTTTTTCGTACCTCATCAGCAAGGGCATTGGCAACTAGACGACTTAATTTAATTTGCCTTTTTGCTGCTAGCTCTTTTACCTCTTTATAGATCTCCTCCGGAATAGTTATACTTATCTTTGTATATCCCATAATAAATCCTCCTAATAATCATATTATTTTCATAATTTATCATATTAATAATCATATTGCAAATATTTTTCAATTGCTCCATAATGCCAAGAAAGCGGTTAACTTCAGCAACAGAATGTGTGAATTATAATTGACACACAGCCTCCAATTCCATATACTCCTTCACATGCAATACCCAAATAGATATCCATCCCTAATGACCCCCTTTCTTAGGAGCGATTGACCCTGGCGCTGCACTTCAGGGATATTGATGAAAGAAACGTTATGTTGAGCATGGAAATGTCTTTTTTTGCAGCATGCCCTCTAACAGGGGGTATCAGCGTGCCGGCTCAAACTGTGCGCACGAGCAACGAGCCAATGTCTAATAGAGTCTCTGTCCGTGTGCGCCAGTTTGAGCCGGTCTGCCGTCATTTCCTTGTGAGGGCATGACAAAAAAAGACATCTCCATACTCTTTTACATGTTAAGTTTCTCAGGAGAAAAAACTACTCTCCGTCCTGTAAGTCCTACGGGCTGGAAGAGGAGCCGGAGACTACAAAGGGAATGGAGATATGGATACTGAAAACTGAAGGTTTACAAAAAATATGAATGATGTGTTATTTAGTAAAATTCAACGATTGAAAGGAGAATATAAATATCTTTCAGACAATAAAAGCAGGTTCCTATCCGAATTAAAGGAGTCTATAGAGGTAAGAAAGGTTGTTGAAAGATCTGTTTACATAGTCGCTGAAATAGTCCTTGATATTGCTGATCTTATTATTATTCAAAAAGAATATCCCAAACCATCCACTTACAGTGATTCTATATATAAGCTTGGAGAATATAATATAATACCCGGGAAATTTGCCCATAAATTTGTATATATAGCAGGTATACAAAACTTCCTTGCCCATGATTATATGGAGGACACCACAAGAGAAATAGAAAAATTTCTTCGATATGGATTGGCAAATATAGATTATTTCCTAAAATTGGTTGAAGATTATGATGGATAATAACATCACCAGATTAATCAGCGTCCTTAATAAAAAGAATAATATTTCATTTGCATATTTATTTGGCTCAAGGGTAAAAGGGTATTCAGATAGAAGAAGTGACTGGGATATAGCAGTATACTTCTCAAAATCTCCAGAGGAGATAAGCCCCTGGTGTGTATTTGAACTTGAGGCCGAACTCTCCCAAAACCTTGGGGAAACTGTCCAGGTAATAGCATTGAATACTATTAAATCTTATATTCTTGGTTTTCAAATAATAAATGAGGGTATAGTTCTTGTGAGAAATGATGAGGGTAAGAGGATGGAATTTGAGAACAGAATATTGAGTAGATACCATGATTGGCAATATTTTTTATTAAGACAGATGAGATATTGACTAATACCAACAATCATATTATCAATATTTTGTAACATTTTAGCTCTTTGAAAACTCCCCCTGGCCTTTAATAAAGGCCACATAGTTATCCTTGGTGAGACACATGAGCATGGAGATGTCTTTTTTTACATCATGCCCTCTAACAGGGTGCCTCAGCGTGCCGCTTCAAACCATGTGCACGAGCAACTCGTCATTGTCTTCTAGGGCCTTTGTCCGTGTGCACCCCGATTATCGGGACCTACCGGCTTGTCTTTGTGAGGCCTGCCCTGGTGCGAGATTACATGAACATTATCCTGGTTAGTAAAGATTATAAGTACCATGAGTTCTAAATCCGATCCATGTAAGCCAGGTCTGGGCCAGGGGCATGGAAAAAAAAGACATCCCCATGCTCAACGTATAGTTTCTTTCATGTATAACCCTGAGGCGAAGCGGCGGGGTCATTTGCTAAAGTGCCTAAAGTTATAAGTGCCTGAAGTTAAGGTGGCTTGATTATTTAACAAATAAAATAAATGAAACCAATAGAATAATGAGACAGATATAATGAATTTAACTGCTTTCGATAAATTTAGATCACTTTAGGCACTTTAGCCCTGGCCCAGACCTGGTAAAACCTGACTCAGTAAAGATAAACCAGGATTGGTGATACATCAGAAGCAAGCGTATATTCAAATCACGTCGCACCCCTGGCCCAGACCTGGCATTGGAAATTTGATGTTTGGTATTGAGTTCTTGGAAAAGCTAATAGCCCTTATTTAATACATCATCACGTCGCGCCAGGGCGGGCAGGGCGGGCTCACTTATAACTCTCTTTTTAA
>JAUWZC010000278.1 GCA_030615565.1 Desulfobacteraceae bacterium
GAGAGGTTCCCCAATGGAACACAATCAGTATTAGTGGATATCATATCAGGGAGGCAGGCTCCACTGCGGTTCAGGAGGTAGCCTTTACCCTGGCCGATGGCATTGCCTATGTGGAGGCGGCATTAGAAGCCGGATTAGATATAGATGAGTTTGGCCCAAGACTTTCGTTCTTTTTTAACGCCCACCTTGATTTTTTAGAGGAGATTGCCAAGTTTAGGGCTGCAAGGAGGCTATGGGCAACAATTATGCGGGACAGATTCAAGGCCAAGGATCCAAGGTCAATGATGGTGAGGTTTCATACCCAGACAGCTGGCTGCACTCTGACCGCACAGCAACCAAAGAATAATATAGTAAGAGTGGCCTTTCAGGCACTTTCTGCGGTTTTGGGTGGCACACAATCACTACATACAAACTCAATGGATGAGGCCTTTGCCTTGCCTGGTGAGGAGGCGGTTCAGATTGCCCTAAGAACCCAGCAGCTTATTGGCTATGAGTCTGGTGTTGCTGACACTGTAGACCCATTAGGTGGCTCATATTATATTGAAGAGTTGACAGAAGAGATTTTTAATAGGGCTAAAGAATATATTGATAAGATTGATGAGCTTGGTGGGGCAGCCGAAGCTATTGAGAAGGGCTTTATACAAAGGGAAATCCAGGACAGCGCCTATCGTTACCAGAGAGAAATTGAGAAGGACGAGAGGGTTGTGGTTGGTGTAAACAAGTTTCAGGTGGAAGAGGAATCTCCAAAGGATTTATTAAGGGTAGATCCTGCTGTTAGGCTTTCACAGATAGAAAAGCTAAAAAGGCTAAAATCAGAGCGAGACAATGCAAGTGTGAAGGATATACTCAATAAGTTAAGAAAGGCTGCGGAAGGGAAAGACAACCTGATGCCCATCATTGTGGATGCAGTGAAGGCTTACGGCACCCTGGGAGAGATATGCGATGCATTAAGGGATGTTTTTGGAGAATATCAACCGGTAAGTACTATTGGGTAATCTTCTGGTGAGTGCCTAAAGTGAACTAAAGTGCCTAAAGTGAACTAAAGTGATTGATAATAAGGAATTCTCAAAAGGACTCGAAAAGCGAACCCGAAAATTTGCTGTGAGCATAATTCAGCTGTCATCTACCTTGCCCAGTACGCCGGAGGGCATGGTAATAAGGAATCAGATCACAAAATCCGGTACTTCCATTGGCGCAAACCCTGCCCTGTTAAATAGCTTGAGGTTAAATTGTATTACACATATGCATTGCAGAGCATGAAGGACATGGATTTTTATATAGGCTTTACTAAGAACTTCAAGCTAAGATTTGAGCAACATAACAATGGCTTCATTGAATCGACAAGAATTAAGGGACCATTCAAACTTATATATTATGAAGCTTGTCTTGATCAAAGCGATGCATCAAAACGCGAAAAATATCTGAAAACTTACCATGGGAAGATGTTTTTGAAAAGGAGACTCAAATCTTATTTAACAGGGTAAAAAGCCAATCGAGCCAGAAGCAAAGCAGATTTCAAAAATAAAATTAAAATCTGTGAAAGTGAAGCCAGTGAAACGTAATACTGGATGGAAGTAATTGTAGATACAAAGTGGTTATCCTGGGAGAAGGCAAAACCTGAATATGATGAGTGGGACTGCTCGCCATCTTTTCATCTATCGGAAAGAAATAACTTTAGACACTTATAACTTTAGTCACTTTAGCTCACTTATAAATTTTAGACACTTTGCTCACAATTGGAGGTTATTAAGGATGGATAATAAAAGAAAGATTAGAGTTTTAGCTACTAAACCTGGCTTGGATGGCCATGATAGAGGCATAAAGGTTATTGCCAATGCATTAATGGATGCAGGAATGGAGGTAATTTACACCGGCCTAAGACAGAGCCCTGAACAGATTGTGGAGACATCTATCCAGGAGGATGTAGATGTTATTGCCTTGAGTATCCTCTCTGGTGCCCATGACTTCCTCTTTCCCAGGATAATGGAATTGTTAAAGGAAAAGGGAGTAGATGATGTCCTGGTTATTGGTGGTGGTATCATTCCAGATGAGGATATACCTTCTCTTAAAGAAATAGGGATAGCCGAGGTTTTTGGTCCGGGCACCTATACCGATAATATAGTCACATATATTAAAAATAATCTAAAGCGCTCCTAAGAAACTAAATGTGGAATAGAGCATGGAGATGTCTTATTTTGTTATGCCCTTATAAATGCACAGGAGTGGCCCAGATAATCGGGATTTGATAGACGGAGCTTATAATAGTATTGTCGAGTTGCCCTTCGGCCTCGAGCTCAGGGCCGAGAGGCAATAAATCCCGATTATCTGGGCCCAGCACGAGACCTTATTTCAAGGGCATAAAACAAAAAAAGACATCTCCATGCTCAACGTAAAGTTTCTTTCATGAATAACTCTGAAGCGCCATTCGGCCTTGAGTCGTTCGACCTGGAGGCTCTCGACAGGCTCATGGCCGAGAGGCAGCGTCGGAGTAAAATGCTAAAGTAGCATTTTTTTAAGAGATCAAAGATGGCTGTTTTCAAGGTGTGAAGCATGATGTTTGGCTGGACTTAAGAGGTTCCTTAATAGATTTCACCAATCTTATTATCACTGCACGTCTTTCTATCTCTTATTCAAAAGAAATAGTTATTCTCATAAATGAGTGTGGTTTTGTTGATTTTGAGTAAAGTACCTTATTGAACCAAATGCTTTAAGGAAATAAAATTTTTCTTGACAGGTATTAGTAACTATGATGTAGTTACATTGTAGCTATATAAATTATAAATAGAGGATGGAGGACGATGTGAGACTCAAGGAAAAGGTAGCCTTA
>JAUWZC010000037.1 GCA_030615565.1 Desulfobacteraceae bacterium
TATACCGATTAACATGGCTAAATCCGTTATGCCACAGTTGAAAGAGAAAGGGAAGGTTATCAGGGGGTGGCTTGGTGTCAGTATTCAAAGTGTTACACCGGAGATTAAGGAAAAATTTGGTCTCAAAACTAAAGACGGGGCCCTGATAGGGGATGTCACCAAGGATAGTCCTGCTGAAAAAGGGGGACTCAAGAGGGGAGATGTAATAATCAACTTTGACGGTAAAAAGGTCAAGGAGATGAATACCCTGCCATCTATGGTAGCAGAAACTCCAGTAGGTAAAAAAGTAGAGATAATCATAATCAGGAAGGGAAAAGAAAAGAGACTAGCAGTCAAGGTAGGGGAGTTAGAAGAGGACACAAGAGTGGCTGCTGCCATCCCTGAGATAGAAGAAAGTTTTGGATTATCCGTTCAAGAACTTACCCCTGAACTCGCTGAAAGCTTATCTTTAAAGGGAGAGAATGGTGTAGTTATATCAGGTGTAAGGAGAGGTAGCCCGGGTTCCGAGGCAGGATTGCAAAGGGGTGATCTGATTCAGGAGATAGAACGACATACAGTGGAAAACATGGATGATTATAGAAAGATAATACAGGAGTCTGCTTCAAAGAAACAGATCCTAATGGTTATAAGACATAGAGGGCATACAAGGTATGTAGTATTAAAAAGAGAAAAGAGATAAAGTTTTATTACTATTTTATTGAATTTTAATTAAAAAGCAGTCCATATGTAAGAAGGTATGATGCCTTATCCGATCGTAACATTTTAGCTCTTTGAAAACTCCCCCTGGCCTTTATTAAAGGCCACATAGTTATCCTTGGTGAGACGCATAAGCATGGAGATGTCTTTTTTTACATCATGCCCTCTAACATGGGGCCTCAGCGTGCCGCTTCAAACCGTGTGCACGAGCAACTCATCATTGTTTTTTAGGGTCTTTGTGCGTGTGCACCTGTTTGAAGCGGCCTACCGACTTGTCTTTGTGAGGCCTGCCCTGGCGCGACGACACAGGAGCTTGAGCCTATTTCTGAGATATTTTCGGGCCTTAGCGTCTATAACAAATCTTTGCATGCCAGGTCTGGGCCAGGGGCATGGTAAAAAAAGACATCTCCATGCTCATTCACCAGGTAATTTCAAAGAGCTAAAATGTTACCAATTTTCAATTCTCTTTTCAGGGCTTCCATCTGCCCCCAAACCTCTTCTGGCTCAATGGACAACATGCACCTATGATCAGATGGACATACCTCTTTTAAACAGGGACTGCAATCTACACTATGCCTGACTATTCTTGCTTTTTTACTAACTGGACTGGTTACAATATGATCAGTTGGGCCAAAAATAGCTACCATAGGTATATTAAAGGCAGCAGCTACATGCATGAGCCCGGAATCATTGGTTAAAAAGAAGTTACATATCTTGATCAATGCCATAGCCTGACCTAATGTCGTTTGTCCACAGAGATTGGCAGGATTGGTATGCATTAGATTTGATACCTTAGCAGCTATCTCTCTCTCAGATAAAGAGCCGAATATTAATACCTTGGCATTCCACCTCTTGGCAGCCCAATCACCAATTGCAGCAAATCTCTCCTCTGGCCATCTTTTGGCTGACCCATACACAGCACCTGGATTAATTCCAAAAATAAAAAGATCATCTTCTATGCCCATTGAAGATAACATTAAAGAGGTTGACTCATTATCCTCATCATTAACATATAGGATCGGTTCCCTCTCTTCAACATGCCAATTCATGGCCTCTATAAGCCCGAGAAAATATTCAACTTGATGAACTAAGAGAATATGTTGATCCCTTATAACCTTATGGGTCAATAAAAATCCTCTCCCATCTGTATCGTAACCAACTCTATATCTAACCCTTCCCATATAGGCCAGAAATGCAGCTTCAAAGGCATTTTGAAAGAGAACAGCCAGATCAAACCTTTCACTCCTCAGCCTAGATGTAATCCTCGCTAATTCTTTAAAGGAGCTAAAGAAACTGTTACCTTTGTCTATGATCATTATTCTGTTCACAGCACGATGATTCTCTAAGAGTGGAATAACCCAAGGATTAGCTAAAACTGTTATCTGGGCAGAGGGTAAGGACCTTTTCAGTGCTGACAGAGAAGGGATCATCATCACGGTATCCCCTACCCAATTAGAAGACCTAACCAGTATTTTTTTAATCTCTTGAGGTGAAATATTATTCCTGGATCTGACCCTCATTTTTTTTCACATTTGATCTAATAATACCCTGCTTGATGATATCAAAAAGTGTATCTGTACCAGCTCGCTCGTCTGCCTTTGGCGGAGTGGCAGGCGAGCCTGAAAGGAGCCCTATCCTTATGGTTAAAATAGCAATGTCCAGATCTACACCAATTTTACCGTCAATCCTGACCCAGTCTTTCTCTGTGGTCAATAACAAATCGACATCTGATCTTTTTTTCCAAGATACAAGCTCTTCAATCTCATTTTTACTAAAAACATGGTGGTCAGAAAAAGCTTTAAAGTTAATGACATAAGCCCCAAGACTTACTACCATTTCTAAAAAATCGTCTGGATTAGCTACCCCTGCAAAGGCCACCACATTTTTCCCTTTCAAAATATCCGGTGGACAGGCCTTACCAACAAGGGGAAATATGACTTGATCAGGAAAATGCCCAGATCGAAAGATCGATCTTGCAGGGAAATTCTTTTGCAAGAAATCGACAAGGTCATCTCCGGGATGCTCATCTGTGCATCTAGTGATAATAATAATATCCGCTCTTTTTATCTGTTTAACTGGTTCCCTCAAAGGGCCCAGGGGCAGTAACGATCTGTTTCCAAATTGCCTTTTAGCATCTACAAGAAGAATGTTCACATCCCTATGTAATGATAAATGTTGATATCCATCATCTAATAACAGTAATTCCGAATTAAATAATTTTAAGGCCAAATATCCGATTTTATATCTTTTTTTCGATATTAATACAGGAACAGAAAATAGTTTTTTAGCTAATAGAAGTGGTTCATCTCCTGCATCATCTACCGATGCTAAAATCTTTTTCCCATTAGAGACAACAAGGGTGTCATTGCTTCTCTTTCCTTTATAACCTCTTGAAAGGATAGCTACTCTAAATCCATTTCTATCTGCCCACTTGGCAAGCATGGCAACAAATGGCGTCTTGCCTGTACCACCTGTGGTTATATTTCCAATACTAACAACATGGGCAGGAAGGCGCTTAATCCTCGAAAAACCCATCTTATAAGCAACAAGCCTAAGTTGGATAGCAAGGCCATATACAAATGAAAGTATCCATAAAAAAAATGTAAAAAGGTTCCCTTCCTTCTTTGCGTGAAGAGCTGACCAATTAATAGTTTTCATAACTTGATATTGGATACTCGTTATTAATTACTACCTATTCCGTGTTGCCTAATTATACGTTTTGGAATTTCTACAGCTTACTTACATCATATAGGTTTTAGTGGCAATCGATTCATACCACATACATGGAGTACTGGAGTAGTGGATTGTAAAAGCCGAAAATATTATATTTATATTCCTCTCCCTCACCTTGCTCATGACAAACTAACCCATCACTCCAATACTCCATTGGGGTAAAATCCCTAAGTTCTCACTTTAGGCCTGCCCGCAACGCTCTCGCTTGCGAGGCGGGCGGGCACTTTAGACATTTCAATGTAAGGTTCAAGGATTCCCATCACTCTATCAAGTGCCCCCTGATTTTGCTGCACAAATTCCTTAGCCCTTTTACCTATCTGTTCTCTTTTGCTTTTTTGGGCTAAAAGCTCTAACATAACGTTTAGCAATTCCGATTCATCAGCAATCATTTTGCCGCCCCTGTATTCGATCATTAATTGGGACATAGTGGTAAAATTATATGTATAAGGACCGAAAAGGACAGGTATACCAAAGAATGCTGGTTCTAAAAGATTATGGCCCCCTATAGGAGCAAGGCTTCCGCCTACAAAGGCTACATCAGCTAAGCCATAAACACGGCCTAATTCACCAAGTGTATTAAGAATGTAAACATTATATTTTTGGTTTCCTGCACGCTCGTGCCTCCCTGCCCGTCCCGCTCTACGGGACGAGGCGGGCGGGGCAGTGTCAGGCGGGTCTACCGGCAATTGAGTTTTTCTTATGACCTTAAATCCAAGATCTCTGGCAAGATCATAAACTTCATTAAATCTATTAGCCTCTCGCGGGCCAATTATAAGGGAAAGGTTGGGAAAAGATTTAAGAAGTTGACCAAATACATTAAATATTATTTTTTCTTCAGGATGATGAGTGCTCCCTGCTACCCATATAAGACCGTTTTTAATATTTAAAAGATCAAGCCATCTATTGCGTTCTTCATCATCAAGAAGCCTCCATGCCCTATCAAACTTGATGTTTCCAGTAACCTTTACCTTATCTGGAGAAACCCCGCCCTTAATAATACGACATTTATCGATTTCTGTTTGCATTAAAAACAACTCTAACATCTGTAGCACTCTCTTGATCAAAAATCCCCACCTCCTATAGGATTTTCCGCTATGTGGAGAAAGTCTACCGTTCACTAAGATTGTTTTAACCCCTCTTTTTTTTAAAGATGAGATTAAGACAGGCCAGATGTCTGTCTCAACCAAGATAAAAATAGCTGGATTAATATTTTTTATCATCCTCCTTACTGACCACCAAAAATCAAGAGGCATTGGCAATATGTAGTCAACGTTATCTTTAAGCCTTTTTCTTGCCACCCCTAAACCGGTAGCTGTTTTAACAGAAAGAATAATTTCTTTTCTAGGATATCTATTTTTCAATGCCACGAGTAAAGGAATTGCGGATAAGACTTCACCTACTGAAAGGGCATGGACCCATAACCTGCCCGTCCCGCTCTGCGGGACGAGGCAGGCAGGCCTGCCAGCTGCTGATTGATCAAGATTAGGAAGATCCAGTCCTAACCTTTCTTTAAAACGACCTCTATTTTTTGAAAGATAAAAAGCAGGAAAAAAAATGATAAAGATAAGTGTGGCTAAAAGATGGTAGAGGATAAGCATTGCCCGTTACTCGTTAATTAGAAACCAGTAACCAGCAACAAGTAACGAGTTTAAACCCTCGCAGGAAGCTCGATGATAAACTTTGTACCATGTGGTTTATTATCCTCAATCCTGATAAAACCATTATGATCGGTGATTATCCTGCTGACAATTGCAAGCCCCAGTCCTGTCCCAGATTTCTTTGTAGAAAAATATGGCTCAAAAAGCCGCTCTTTATCCTTATTAGATATACCAGTACCAGTATCAACAACTTCAATTCTGACAATCCTCAATGCCTTGTCATAGAAAAGCCTGATATTAATCTTTCCTTTATCAGGTATAGCTGCCACAGCATTATCTAAAAGATTAATCATCACCCTTTTTATCTGTTCTCTGTCAAGTTTCAATTTAGGAATATCATCATTTTCGATAAAGTTGAATGCAATATTCTTATGAACATCCTTATACAATAAAATGGCATCTTGAATTATCTCTTTTATATTATCTGGAACCGGATTAGAAGTTGGCATTCGAGCAAAACTGGAAAATTCATTCACTAATACCTTCAGCTCTTCAACGTTGTCTATTATCAACCGTGTACATTCATCAAAAACGGTTCCATTTTCTTTTGCTAAACGTTCACCGTACTTTCTTCTCAACCTTTGTGCTGAAAGCTGAATCGGGGTCAATGGATTTTTCACCTCATGGGCTATACGTCTGGCTACTTCTCTCCATGCAGCCATTCTCTGAGCCTTTTCTAACTCAGTCATATTCTCAAATACTGCAACCAGTCCAAGATAATTATCTTGATCATCCCTCAAGAAATTCAACGAAACCAGCAACTTTAAGGAACGCCCCTTTACTGAGATGTCTATCTCTCTTTGGAAAAATTCTTTTTTATTACGATTTTCGCCTGCAACAAATCCACTGACAGTTGACCGGTATTTTGGGCCCAAAATATCCTTATAATTCTTCCCTATTATTTTCTTAGCAGAAATATTAAGCATTTTCTCTGCAGATTTATTTATTGTTGAAATCACCCCTCGAAAATCTGCAGATATAACACCAGCAGCCACATTTTCTAAAATAGTCTCCATATAAATCCTGCGCTGCTCTGATTCCTTACTGCTTATAATCAAATCCTTGTTAACAGCCTCGAGTTTGATTTTACCTTCCTTAAGATCCGTTGTCATCTTGTTGAATGAGTCTACGAGAACGCCCATCTCGTCCTTGGATTCCAGATCAATATGAAAGCCATAATCACCAGATGCAATCCTGTCAGTAGCTTTGGCCAATTCCTCTATCGGAACTGTAATTCCTTTTGATAGATAAAAGCCAAACCAAATGGCCGAGAAGATGACTAAAAGTGTAACAATAGACAGGAAAATTAAAGGGGTTAGCTTTATAGGTCTCTTGAGCATCTTTATTTGTTTATAACCTTCCAAACCTTTTGTAATAGTTGCTAGCCGATGTAAAACCACTCCTGGAATAAATTTAGCAACCACAATCGCCCCTACCTGGGCCTTTGTCTCAGTTCGTGAAAATATAGGTACAATGCCCCTGATTAAGTCTCCGTGTGGGGATGTTTGAATAACCTTAATATCAGTTGAGTCCTTGAAACTCTTGCGTAGTACATCAATACTCAGATCTTTAAAAGGTTTTAAATCAACACTACTATCATAAGAGGCTACTCTTGGAACTAACTTTGATGAAAAGATCTGAATAGCGGTAAGATTGTATTCCTTCCTTTTCTCCTCTATGAATGCTTGCAGTTTATCTGCCCTGGATAGCAACATATACCCTTCATGGGTAACTAATGAACTCAAGCTATTGCCAAAGGCCAGGGCCTCATCTTCAATTCTTTTATAGTAGTCTTGACCTACCTCTAAAGACTTTTGAAGAGACTGTTCAATCTGAAGATTAAACCAATAATCAATAGAGAGAGATATAAATTGCACTGAAACAAAAAAGATGATTATAGTTGGCAAAAGAGAAAGGATTACAAAGGCAAAAACGAGCTTGGCTCTAAGGCCAGAGCCCATAACCCCCTTTTTTCTCTCGAATACTAGCTTGACCACGTTTCTCATGGTCAGATAGAGAAGAAGAAGCAGTAAAATTACATTGACATTTATTATGACAAAGATCAAGATGCTGCCGGCAATCGGTAACTCAATACCAAGATCAAAGGCCTTGGTTCCCAGATAGGTAAGGAGGATAATTATAGGTAGTATAATACATATGATAATTATTTCTCTTTTACGCCTCTTTAGATCTTCTTTTTTAATGTCTAGATGTTTTTTCATTATACTTAATACCTGAAAACAACTGAATACCAGTCTGTCTCAAAATCCCATAGGGATAGAAAAAAGAGGACATAGTTTAAGTAAAAAGGTAATTCAATCTTGTCAAGCTCCGCCTTCATTCGTAACTGATAATGAACTCCTCTTTTAAGCCTATCGAGCCTGATCACCTTTAAGGCAACCACATCCGCCATTAATTTTTTCGCACTATCAAAATCCTTAGTTTTTACCTTTTTATTATTTTGTTCTGGCAAAAGAAGACTAAATTCGTTTTTTAGGGTATTGTATTCTATGGTATGTGTTAACCTAATATCTGCTATCTTGCGATCAAACCATGCACCTCTAATCTCATATAACTTGACGATAAAAGTAAATTTGGTTGAAATCCCATTCATAATGGCCATGTTCATCTCTTCGGTAAAACAATCTCTTACATTAAAATAACTAAGTAGATGATCACGTGTGTTTGTGACAATTATATCTGATAAGTGAGCCTCTTTAGCTGAAGAAATTTCTGGATAGATACAGAAAAAGAGAAAGAAAACTAAAGCACAGATTAAGTGCCTAAAGTGCCTGAAGTTAACTAAAGTGCCTGAAGTTATCAATTAAAGGTGCCTAAAATTTATATTGAATACAGCCTATAACCTGCAACTAGTCCCCAATTCACAATCCCTAAATTCCTCAATCCTATACCTCCCATCATAAATCGCAAATAATTTGAGAGATTTTAATAGGCAATCTTATAAGAATATTGGGGATATAATAGAAAAAAGGAGGTATGATTGCAAGATTTAATAAATGGGATTGATTTTGAATTACGAATTTAGGGATTGGGAATAGTAAGAAATATGGAGTAAGCAGTAAGCACTAAAGACCTTTTCACTGCCTACTGCTTACTGCTAGCTGCTTACTGTCTTAGGCGGGGGCTAAATCAAGTGCTCCGAAGGATGGTATCTTGATACTTTTCCTCCCACACTCTTCTTTATTCTTAAATCGTATTACCTCCCAGCACTTTTCTTTCGCCATAAACTGCTTAAGCAATTTTTGGTTCAAAGAATGCCCTGATCTTTCAACCACAAAATGTCCAATTGGTACACACCCAATAATAGCTAAATCACCTATGAAATCAAGGAGTTTATGCCTTACAAACTCGTTTTTATACCTTAAACCATCCTCATTTAGAACCCTGAATTCATCCACAACAATGGCATTATCCAGTGATCCACCTTTTGCAAGCCCATTACTTCTTAATGTCTGAACATCCCTTAAAAAACCAAATGTCCGTGCCCTACTGATTTCATTAACGAAGGTAGATTGTGAAAAGGATATCTCATAGGTTTGGTCTTTAATTAAGGGGTGATTAAAGTCGATTTTATAGGTTATCTTCAACTCATTTGCAGGATAGAGATAAACAAATCGATTACCATCTTTAACCTTTACTGATTTCTTCACAAGAAGAAATCTCTTATAATTATTCTGTATGGTAATACCGGCATTTTTAAGAAGAAATATAAAGGGGGCAGAACTCCCATCCATAATAGGAATTTCTCCACCATCAATCTGTACTAAAACATTATCTATACCCATGCCAAAAAAGGCAGCCATAATATGCTCTATTGTAGAAACACTATATCCATTAAAACCAATAGTAGTAGCCATGTTTGTTTCAACTACATTATCAAAAGAGGCCTTGACGCTACAGCCAGGTGATATATCAACGCGTTCAAATGTTATACCACTATTTGGTGGCGCAGGTTTTATGGTAAGCCTTACCTTTTTGCCAGAGTGTAGACCTATCCCTGTGCAACTTATCTCCTCTGCAACTGTCCGTTGTCTTAAATCCATAGTAATTACTTTGATAATAAATTAATTTAGAGAAAAAATGTTACTCGGAAAACATACTAATTCTTAGCAAATTATGTGCCATTGACTAAAAGGATTATTAAAAAGACAGATTTAGGAGGTTAACTGATTGAAATTGATAATGATAATTAAAATTAAAAGTAAGTTAACTATCTACTTCTTTATCTATTTGATGTGTTAATTTTAACACAGCTTTTGTGTCTGATTTATACAATTTCATTATTTTGTATACTTTTTTTCTTGTATTTAGAAAAGGTTTGAATCTAATATTGATAAACTCGTAAAAAATCAAAACTTGGACGGCAAAGTAAAAAGCTCCAAATGCAAGGCTTGCGAATCTTGAGGAATGAGGCGTACTTACCAGTACACCGCAATGACGAAAGATGAAGCGTAACGCAGCAGTTGGACTTTTTACGAAGCCGTCAATATTAAAAATATGATTCACCGTTACCTTTCAGCATTAATAGTCTTCCTTATTATTGGTGGTTGTTATCCTTTAATCAAAAAGGAGGTTAAGGAACCAGCCGAGGCCCTTAAAAAGGTAAAATATTTCTGGCCAAAATTCCAGGATGACATGGACATAGATTCCCTTTCATTGGCTATTGAAAGGGATATGCAATACTTGAACCGCTTAAAAGACGATACAGTTTTTACCTATGGACCTGATACATTTCCTGTTAAACATGTCAGGGAATCTTTAAGAACCTTTATATTAATATTAAAGCGAAGTTCCGATAGTAAAAAATTTAAAAGAGATTTACGGGAAAAATTTTTTTTATACAAGGCAGCTGGTTTTCAGGGAAGCAAAAAGGTCCTTTTCACTGGATATTTTGAGCCAATTCTTAATGGAAATCTAGAGCGTGACACTATCCACAGATACCCAATTTACAGAAGGCCAGATGACCTATTGAAAATTGATTTGGGGCTTTTCCACCCTAAATTTTCCGGACAGCGCATTATGGCCAGGGAAGATGGTCAGAGTCTTATCCCTTATTATACAAGGAAAGATATAGCAGAAGGAAGGGTTTTAGAAGGGAAAAACCTTGAAATTGCCTGGCTAAGGGATCCTCTCGATGTAGCCATATTACAGATTCAGGGTTCAGGTATGATAAAATTACCCAGCGGGAAGACAATCAGGGTTGGTTATAGTGCCACGAACGGGCATCCCTATAAAAGTATAGGCAGATATATGATAGATATGGGATATATCACAGCTGATAATTTATCCCTTCAGACCATCAGGTCTTATATAAAGCAAAATCCGGACATTAAAGATGAAATATTGAATTATAATCCATCTTATGTCTTTTTCCGATTACTTGATAGCGGGCCCCTTGGTAATATCGGTGTTCCTTTAACACCTGGACGGTCTTTAGCCGTTGACGATAGGTTGTTTCCAAAAGGAGCCCTGGTGTATATTCGCTGCCAGAAACCCATTATGGGAAAAGATGGAAATATAACTGGATGGGTTCCTTTTTCAAGATTTCTCTTAAATCAAGATACCGGAGGGGTCATAAAAGGTGCAGGCCGAGCAGATATTTTTTGGGGTAGTGACCCATATGCGGAATTAGCTGCAGGCAATCTTAAACATAATGGAGAGATGTACTTTTTAGTTGAAAAACCAGATACCTAAAATCGTAACTACTTAGCCACTAAGGCACCAAGCCCGCCCTGGCGCAAGCGCCTGAATATCATATGAGTGCTGAATTATTTATCAGATGAATTCTATATATAAATTCATTGTAAACCAGGTCTGGGCCAGGGACACAAAACAATTGAAAATTGAAAATTGCAAACTGACAATTGGAATTGGTGCCCGCCCTCCCCGTCCCGAGACCGGTACGGGATCGGGAGGCGCGATATGATTGTAATAAGCTATTAATTCTTTTATATTAAAGAGGCGGTGCTATAAAAACTCAGTCATTACATGCCAGCCTGCCCTGGCGCAACTTGGCTGGAACACTATAGAGGAACTGTAATACTTCGGGTGTATAATCCATAGAACTCAGCCCTTGCATGCCAGGTCTGAGCTAGGGGTCTGGGCCAGGGACTTCGTGTCTTTCCCCGCCCCGTTCCGGGTCGGGGGTGGCATAAAAACTTTAATACTAAATAGAAAATTTCGAAAAATCAGCTACTTGAAGAAAAAAAATATTTAACTCCTTTAATATTCCAAGCCTGTTTTCTCTTACCCTTCTATCTTCTGCCATGACCATTACTTCAGAAAAAAATTCATCCACTGGCTTACTTAACCTAGACATTACATTCAAGGCCTCAAAGTAATTTTCTCTATCTATCTCCTTTTTTGCTTCGTCTTTTACTAACTGAAATTTTTTCCATAAACCTTCTTCACTGTTATGCTCAAAGAGATCAGGATTCACCCTATAAGTTTCTTTAAAACCCTTTCCTATGTTAATAATCCGTTTAAACGCTATAGCTAGCATTTCAAAATCTTTAGAAATGTCTCGAAATCTTCTTAATCCTTTAATTTTTTTCTCTACTTGATGTAGAAAATTAAAATCGATAGAAATTATCGCCTCTATAAAATCCTGAGTAATGCCTTCAGATAATAATAAATTCTTAAAGCGATCCTTTATAAAATTAATTACCTTATCTGCAACCTCTTTTAGGTCAAATGAAATAGTTTCATGCATAATAGAGGCTGATTTATTAATGAGATCCTGAAAGGAAATAGCAATCTTTTTATCTCTCACTATCCTGATAATAGCCAGAGCCTGCCTCCTGAGCGCATAGGGGTCGGCTGTTCCGTCAGGCTCGAGGCCCAGCGTAAAAAACCCTACAATGGTATCAAGCCTATCAGCTATGCCAACAATTGACCCAATATAAGATTCAGGAAGTTTAGATTCTGCTTGAACAGGTAAATAATGATCTGAAATAGCTAGACAGATATCTTCCGGATAACCGTCCAGTCGGGCATATTCTTTCCCTATTATACCCTGAAGGGAGGGAAACTCCATGACCATCTCGGTAACCAGATCACATTTACATAGCTTAGCTGTAAGTCTGATATCATTTATCTTTTCTGGAGCTATATGTTCAGCTAAGTATTCGGCTAATTTAGTAAAACGTTGTACCTTTTCAAAGGAGGACCCTAACTCGGCCTGATAGATAACTGTTTTCAAATCCTCCAGCCTATCCTCAAGGCGACTTTTTCTGTCCTCTTTAAAAAAGAAATTTGCATCAGCCAACCTTGCCTGCAAAACTCTTTCATGCCCTTTTCTAACAATAGATTCATCCCTTGCAATCGTATTGTTAACAGCCACAAAATTTGGCATCAAATGCCCCTCTTGGTCCCGAATAGAAAAATATCTCTGATGCTCTTTCATTGATGCTATGAGAATAGGATCAGGGAGATTAAGAAATGCCTTATCAAAACCACCACAAATGGCAGATGGGAACTCTACCATATTGGCCACTGTGGATAATAATTCAGGGTCTCTCACGGGTATGCCCGATACCATTTTAGCTACTGTGATGACAGCTTTTTCCACCTCCTCTTCTCTATCTTTTTGATCAATAATTACAGAACTTTCTTTCATTTTTCGTAGATAATCTTTAAAATCGTCTATTTCCATAATTTGGGGTGTCATAAACCTGTGACCTCTGGTTTTATTCCCGCTCTTCACACCAGCTACTTCAAAGGGAATAATCTTACCGTTAAAAAGTGCAAGTACCCAGTGGATAGGCCGAACAAAAGAAAACTCTTCACTCCCCCAACGCATTGACTTTGGCCAGGGAATATTCGCTATTAATTCTGGCAACATCTCGGATAGGATATCTATTGTGAGCCTCCCTGGCATTTTGCGCTTAATATAGAGGTACTCACCTTTTGGTGTTTCCAATAATTGTAGCTCATCAACAGATACTCCCTGTTTTTTAGCAAAACCAAATGCTGCCTTTGTGGGGTTTCCTTCTTCATCAAATGCAGCCTTTTTAGGAGGCCCTGTTATCTCCTGGATCATATCTTCCTGTTTACTGGCAATGGCTTTGCCGATTAAAACCAGTCGCCTTGGAGTTCCGTAGGTATGAAGGCCTCCCTCCATCTCGATTCGGTTATCTTTTAAATAAGATTCTGCCAGTAATCTAAGCCCTTTTAGACCATTCTCAAGATAGTCTGAGGGGATCTCTTCTGTGCCTATTTCCAAAAGCAACTCACTCATTCTCTTTTATATACCTTTATCAGTTTCTCTCTGATCCTTTATTGTTTTCCAATCAGTGGAAAGCCCATCTCTTCTCTCTGCTTTAGATAATTTTTTGCTACTAAACTAGCCAATTCCCTAATCCTTCCAATGAAAGATGTTCTTTCTGTAACGCTGATAGCTCCTCTTGCTTCAAGGATATTAAAGATATGGGAACATTTGAGGCAATAATCATATGCTGGCAGGACAATCCCTTTTTCGCTAATTTTGAGGGATTCCTGCTCACACATATCAAACATTTTTAAAAGCATCTCCACATCAGCAATTTCAAAACAATATACAGAGTTTTCCCATTCCCCTTTTTTATGAACATCTCCGTAAGTAACATTTTCATTCCATATAAGATCATAAACGCTCTCTTTTTCCTGCAAATACATAGCGATTCTTTCCAGGCCATAGGTTATTTCCACAGAAATTGGATCAAGACGGATGCCGCCTGCCTGTTGAAAATAGGTAAACTGGGTGATTTCCATGCCATCCAGCCACACCTCCCACCCAAGTCCTGATGCACCAAGTGTGGGGGATTCCCAATCATCCTCCACAAATCGGATATCATGATCTAGTGGATCTATTCCTAGGGTCCGTAAACTTTCGAGATAAATCTCCTGAATTTCAATAGGGGAAGGTTTAATAATCACCTGATACTGGTAATAATGCCCCAGACGGTTGGGATTCTCTCCATACCTGCCATCGGTGGGGCGCCTGGAAGGCTCAACATAGGCAACAGACCAAGGCTCAGGACCTAATGCCCTTAAAAGAGTAGCTGGGTTAAAGGTCCCTGCCCCAACCTCCAAGTCATAAGGCTGTTGGATCAGACATCCCCTGTCTGACCAGAATCTCTCAAAAGCAATGATTAATTCCTGAAATGTCATAAAGGTCACTCCACGTTTATTGTTGGTTGTCCGTTGATTGTTTTTAAATGAGCACTAATTACAGAAAAACTCAGCGAAAAATATCACCTGCCCTACAAGATGTCAAGAAGGTAACCGAGTTAAATAAACAAAGATAACGGACAACGGACTACTAACAACCGACAGGTTGGAGATATTTAGCAGATTTTAGTCTCTTCCCTAAACGATGTTCAACATGTGCCATCAAAACCCTTTTCAGCTCACTCAGCATATCGTCATCACATTGGAAGTTTTTTAATAATGATAGGTCAGAGGACTGAAAGTGCTCAAGAACTTGAACTGTTT
>JAUWZC010000141.1 GCA_030615565.1 Desulfobacteraceae bacterium
GCCTTGTTAAGTGAATCCATGTCATCATGGGGCATATTGCTAAGTATGTTGAATATCTTATCCTTTATTCCCGTCTCTGTTATGAAGCTCAAATAGCTGTCAGTGGTCACGGCAAATCCGGGTGGGACGCCAATGCCGGCCTTGATCAACTCTCCTAAGCTGGCATTTTTGCCCCCTACTAATGGAAGTGAACTCTTGTCCAGGCCTTCAAAATTCAGGATGTAGTCCATCCATTCCTCCATCTAACCACGGAGCTTCGCTCCGGTCGGAGTATTGGAGTGATGATTTTTAGTCTCGCGTCCAATACTCCGTTACCCCCAAACTCCATTCCCTATATATTAAGCTCTCTTAATAATGGTAACCACACCCGTTTCGCCGTCAACCTTGATAATGTCCCCGGTCTTGATAATTGAGGTGGCAACGCCGGTGCCGGTAACTGACGGGACACCATATTCCCTGCACACAATGGCCGCATGACTGGTGAGCCCGCCGATGTCAGTGACCGCAGCCTTGATCTTGGTAAACACCGGGGCCCATGAAGGATTGGTGGTGGGACAAATCATGATTTCTCCTTCTTTGAGGTCCACAATCTCCTTGAGGCGCTTGAGAACCCGGGCCGGGCCTTCAACAACGCCTGCCGAAGAAGCAAAACCCTTGATCTCAGACACATCCTCAAGGCTGACCTCCCCCATGCTTTTGAGCCATTCCTTGACTTTATCGGTGGTGACACCCCACAACATGATGGTGAAGGGCTCTGCCACCTCTTCTGGGGGAACGCCAAGGGCGGAGATCGGGTTCCACTCACTTGCCGCCTTAAGGATCTTCCTTCGCTTGTCAACCTTGGCCTTGTAATAGTCGCCCCTTACAGGTATATCCACCCCCAAGGCCCAACCAGTTGCCACTTCGGTGAGAAGCTCTGGTATCTCGTAGCGGTTGAACATAAATATATCATCCACTTCATTAATCATGCCGTTATCAACCAGGAGGCTGCCGAACTCCCTTATCTTGGAAAACCATATGGTGTGGAACCAATGTTCTACCCAGAAGAGATGGTCCTCAGCATACCTGTAAATGGTTCTGACTGTGTTATAGGCCCCATTAAATGATTCCCTGTCTTCATCAGTCTTGATCAGCTCACGGTATTTGGCAACAGTTGCATCTCTTTCCTTATCAACCTCATCCAAAGACCGCTCGATCGTCTCTCCCTTTCCCAGCCGTTCTACATAGCTCTTGATATAGCTGTAAGGAATGTCCAAGCTGTTGATCCAGCTTCCCTCATAATGGAACCAGCCGCTACCGCATGATACATAGAACCACGGGTCCTTGGCCTTATCAAATGCCTCAAGCCACTTCTTCCCGTCCTCTGTCTTTTCAAGCTCTGCTATCTTCTGATCCGCCGTCATCTCGTTCTTAAGAATATCTGCCATACCACTTAAAGAGGTGCCTAATCTGGACAACTGGCAGAGTTCTTCTTCAGGACGGAACATGGACACATAGGCACCGGCCACCATCTTACCAATGGAGCTCTCGCTAATCCCTGGAAAGAGCTTCCTGCAAACGTCACCAAACATGAGGTAGGCAAGGTAGGTCAGGTTCAGCATCTCGAAGTGGTATTGCCAACCCTTAAACACCTGATTTACTAGTGTATTAAAGGCCTCGAGAATATCATAGGATACGTAACATCCAGTTGGTGCGGGCAAGACCTGGTCTTCTGGAACGAATTTCGGCAGCTCTTTTGGCACCTCAACTGCTTCCATCTCTTTACCAAGGGCCTTGAATTTGGTCAGCCACTTGTCCCATAACTCATCATAATGTTCAAATACATAAAACACTCTCTTCTCAAATCGCTGGGCCTTTTCGCCTATTACCTCATCCGGCGGAGGCGCAATGGCGCAGATGTACATGTATGGCCCGACCATTCTCTGGGCTATCCCCTGGGCTGGTGGGATGCAAAATACCCTGGTGGTGTATTGCGAAAGAGAAATTTGCCATGCCTCCTGAAAAATCAGGTCCAATGGTGGCATGGGCTCCGGAGCATGTATCTTGTCATGGTACCAAAACTGATTGCTTTCCCATTCCCCCCTCTCTTTGGAGAACAGATAATGTGATGGGTACATCTCTTCCCAGCCTTCAAGCTCCGAAGGAATCTGAAACTCATGAGGATCCGGAAATCTTGCTGCTTTTTCTTCTGCCATTTTTATCCCTCCCTTTAAATTGTTTAAAAAATGATTGAAACAACCCAAAAAGCCTTAAGCGATAAATATACTTAAAAAATATTTAATGCAACAGAGAAAATAAAATTAGAGTGTTGATGCTTTTCAGTGACCCATTTTGACAGGACAATCGCCCCCCAAACATCTTTATTTTCCTACAACTTCAATAATGCCTGCGGTGGCATCAACTCCTACATAATCCCCTATTTTTATCAGATCAAATACATTCTTCTCCGGCCGATCCACTGTGGGGATCTCGGTAGCGATAAACATTATCTTTTCTTCATCAGTAAGCAACATGCTAACACTCCTTTCCTAATATTCATTGGCATGACTAGCTACGCATTTGATAAAAATTCGATTTTTCCTAAAAGATTTCTACCCCAGCTATGAAACCTTGTCCAAATTCCGACATTATCTCTGCTGCAATGGTCAGGCCTTTCTTGAGATAATGCTCTTTGATACCCGGAACAGCATAGGCATAGAAGAGAACATTTCGGGTATCTTCTCTTACCCTTGTTTTTTCATCAGCTCCCTGGCAAAGAACGCAGACAATCTCCTCTTTCAACTGCCTCTTGGCAATCTCAGTGGCTGCACGTAGTTGGGCAATCTTGGCAGTCCTCAACCCCTTAATATTTTCCAGGTCCTTTTTGTCGGCATTCAGCAATCCCCTGAAACCTCCAAAGTGTTTGAGCAGCTCTCTTGCTAATGTGACCGCATCTTTTCCTTCAATCCCTGTGCGAAGAAGTATGGCCACCAATCCTGCATCCGATACATATTCTGGGCCCTTGTCTAACAAGAGTCCTCGGGGTCGCTCTGATTTAGGCCAACTCTTTATTCCATGTTTGGTATTAGCTCTGCCCATCTAGAAAAAATCCTATAACCTTTTATACCCAAAGATGTAAACAGTTTCTTGTAATAAATAATTATACGCCAATTAGTTTTTGTAGAGAGAAGAAATTATTATGTTATTGGGAAAAAATTCGAATGCCAATTGAAATGAAGTTTGAGGAAGACTGGGATGATCTTTTTGATATAAAGATAGGGCCTTTTGGAGAGTATACTCCTTTACAAACTCTATGATTACTGGTTCTATGAGAAATAGCTTTTTTTTCGGCTATCGTATTTTCAATTTTTCTCAAAAGTCTTTTGGCCCAGTCTCTGAAGTATTTTTCATCAGACTGCGAGGCTTTTTCCAACAGGACCTTTGCTTCTTTTTTATTTCCCTTTAATTCCAAGAGTAATTCAGCAAGGTATATTTTCCCTTCGGCTTTTTCATTGAAATACCGGGTTTTTTGGTACTCCCGGTAAAATTTGAGGGCCTTCTTCTTGTCTTTGTATGGCCAGGGGACAACAGCCCAGAACCGGCCGAGTGACAGAATGGGACCGGCCTCGTTATACATCTTATCCAATTCATAGGCCTTCTCTAAACTACTCTGGGTTTTGCCCTTAAGACCCTCTGCTAAGGCAGTAAGTATACTCACACCGTCGGAATAAATCCCCACATTCAGGCCATAATAATAATGCCCATCAGGCTTATCAGGCTCCTGCTCAATAGCCTTTAGTGCATATTTCATGCCTTCTTTGCCATACTTTGCACAGATTTTCTTCCACCCTTCAATGGCCTGTCTCTTTGCCTCCTCCCCATATTCCCTATATGCCCTTGCACACTTCCAGTTGGCTTCGTAATCATTAGGGCTTTCCTCCAAGGCCTTTAGGAATAAATCAATGGATTGTTTGTAGTTTTCTATTCCACCCTTTTCATATAGCCCATCGCCTTTAGACAGGTAATCCTCGGCCATGAGACTTAGAGGGTGGATAAAGACAAGGACAGAAAATAGACCAAACCATAATAAAAACCTTTTCACGTTTACACCTTTCATTCGTTAGTGTCCATCCAGAAGGAGTAAGTAATGAGAGCCCGCTTTTTAAGGGAGTATATGGAAATTAGGCTTATGTGTCAATTATGATCATTCAAATGATGTCTTGGCCAAATCTCTATTAATCCTAGAAAATGAGAGTGGTGAGTATATGGAATGATTTACCTTGGTCCTATAATGTTTTTGAGGTAGGAAAAGTATACACTTCAATCACCGGGGCGTAGGCCCCTACGGGCCCTTGTTCGGGGAGCCGTTGCCCCATCATCCTGGGCTAATCCAAGAACCGCATATTTTGTGGTCAATTTTCTCTTGAAACACAAGGTCATTTCGACTATACTTTTTTCCCACAAAGGGAATTCTATAAATTAAAACTTCTTTTTCAGCACGATTTCTAAATCATCTTCTACCATTTTCGATGTTGTTTAAGTCAGATTATTTATAACTTTTTGTTTAGATATGAAAGTTTATAAACCGATGATGAATTTTTTGAAAATGAGAATATTCTCATCTAAAAGAGAAAAGCAAAGAGAAAAGATAACTGAAAAAACAATTGAAGAAATAATTAGCCATCATATATTCGATAAGATTCGTGGACTTTTCCCAAGAAGAAAAAAATCAGAAGAAGATTTAGTAGACATAGCATTAAGGAACCTAAGACAAGAATATGAAAAAAGCAAAGACAAAGAGAAACATATAAAAACTCTAAGAGAAAAGATTTTTAAAGCCACCAGTTACATTCCAAACTATAATCCTTTTCTAACTAAACTCATGTACGCTACTATCAAAAAAATTGGTCAGGAATCTGTCTTTGATAAGCTACACATTACAGGTTACACTAATGAGGTGCTTGAGGCTGCAAGAAAAGGCAGGCTTATTATTCTCGCAACACATAATGACATGTTTGATCCTGTATTTGTGGTATATCTCTTTTTAGAAAACGGCTTAGAACCCCCATCATTCCAAGTGGGCGATAATCTGAAAAAAAACATAAACTCGTTCCTTCTTCAGAGGTTTAACGGCATGTTTATAAAAAGAAAGGATATTACTGATCTAGATACACTTCTATATGCTAAAGAGACAGAATATCTTCTCAAACTTGGAAAGAATATAGTGATATATCCTGACGGAACAAGGAGTAGAGATGGAAAAATTGCACCATTAAGGAATAAAACAAGAATAATAAATGGGCAAAAAGGGCTAGTAAAAGCTATGAAGAGAGGGTTCATCAGTGCTATTCTTCGAGCTAACAACAAAATCAAGGAGGATATATACTACACCACAGTTACTATATCCTCACCCATATTCTTAGACATACTTGAAGACTATCAGAAAGAACATAGTACAGGCAAGAAAGTGCCAATCAATGCTTTTAGAAAATTATTGAATATGAAAGTATACAAAAGTATAGACAAAGATTCTGGAATCTATGTAGACTTCACCAAACCAAAAAAAATACCAAAAGGTATTCGTTCAATTAACAAAAAACCAACTCGAATGTTTTATACCAGCATTATCCGAAGCAAGTTCAAGAAAAACATAACAGTCCTTGCTGAATATATTATGGCATATACGCTAAGATACTTACTTATCGCTGAACCTTATCATCATGAATTTAAAAGTGATCAAAGGCTTTCAATGATTAAAGAACTTTATACCTGCCATGCGCAGCACATCCTTAAAGATAAAAAAATTAAACACGCATACATACTTGAGACTGTCCTTGATCATTCTTTCGAGGTTGCACTTAAATTCTATCAAAAATTAAACATATTGAGCAAAGACTACTTAATAACAA
>JAUWZC010000287.1 GCA_030615565.1 Desulfobacteraceae bacterium
TAAACCTCCCATATATGCCTTATCTATTATCCTTCTGCCCGTATTTTTTTCCTTTTGGTTGAGGTTAGACAGTGTCTGGCTCAACAGTTTATTTATTGTCATGACTGTGCTTATCCTTTTTTATTACAATAGGCGTATGGACTGTATTACCGGAGACATGCTTGGAGCAATGGCGGAGATTGAGGAGGCAGGGCTGTTTTTGATTGCATGCATTGGAGTGGGCCAATGATCAGATGTCACGGCGGAAATATCAATGATCTGGCCCGGAATATTGGCTGCTCACCAGCTGATATTATTGACATGAGCAGCAATACAAACCCATTAGGGCCAGCGCCCGGACTCATTGAGTATCTTAGAGAAAATCTTGAGAAAGTCTTTGCCTTTCCGGAGGTCGACAGTAAAAAGCTTATAGAGGCCTTTTCCAACTATCATAAAATAAGAGAAGATAGGGTTCTTGCTGGAAACGGAACAACTCAGTTTATATTTACCTTGCCCTTATCCCTTGGAACTAAAAAAGCCTTTATCCTTGGTCTTACCTATGCGGATTATGGGGATGTTTGCCAGATGTACAAAATAGACTGCGAGTATGTGATGGCAAAGGAAGCAAATCTATTTCAACCCAAATGCCGGGTTCCCGGAGGCGGCCTTTGAAGGGGTATTGGGTGTTAAACTGGCTGGCCCCAATTATTACAGAGGAAATCTTGTGAATAAACCATACATAGGCACCCATCTTGGGGATATAGATGTAGAACATATCAGGCAGGCCTGCCATGTCATGGTTCTTTCTGCGCTACTTTGCTTAATACTGTGTTGGGGTTGTTTGATTCTTTTTGTGTTATCCACGGGCTATTCCTAAGAAACTAAATGTGGAAAAGAGCATGGAGATGTCTTTTTTTTTATTATGCCCCTGGCCCAGACCTGGCTTGCAAGACATGAGTTTGTATAGCTAAGCATAGAAATGATATAGCGATTATAAAATATTACAGAAACTTCGCGCCAGGGCGGGCCTCATAAATGCACAGGAGTGGCCCCGATAATCAGGATTTAATAGGCAGAGCTTATAATAGCATTGTCAAGTTGCCCTTCAGCCTCGAGTCGTTCGACCTGGAGGCCATTCGGCTCCGAGCCTTTCGGCCCCGAGCTCAAGGCCGAGGGGCTCTCGACAGGCTCAGGGCTGAGAGGCAGCGTCGGAGTCAGATGCTGACAATTGACTATTGACATTAAAAACAATGTCTACAAAAGTAATCTTAATCAGACACGGAGAAACAGAGTGGAGTTACCAGAAAAGATATTGTGGTTTTACTGATATAGAATTAAATGAAAAAGGCAGGCAGCAAGCAAGAAGGCTTCTTAAAAGATTGAGCAAAGAGAAAATCCATAAAGTTTATTCAAGTGATATGAAAAGAACGGTTCAATTTGCTAAGATAGTTTTTAAAGATTTGCCAGTAGAAGAACTGTTAGATCTTAGGGAAATGAACTTTGGCATATTTGAAGGTTTGACCTATCAAGATATCATGGAAAAATATCCCCGAGTTTATGGAGAATGGTTAGGGAGTTCCCTTGATATTATTACCCAGGGTGAAGGCTTAAAAATTTTGGCAAGAAGGGTGAGGAAGGCATTGAGAAGAATTTTATCTCAAAATAGCAATAAAACAGTTGCTGTTTTTACCCACGGGGGTCCCATAAGAGTGATTTTATGTGATATTTTAAGATTAGACCTAAAAGAAATCTGGCAGATAGAGTTAGGGTTAGCTAGTATAAGTATAATTGAGTTTGTTAAAGGAAGAGGCAGGGTTCACCTATTAAATGATATCCCCTATTTAAATAGGTAAGATTATATTTATCCTTTAAAAATGGGATTGAGTCGATGAATGTTATCTTGAAAATAACAATTGGGATATAAAAAATTATAGCACAGATGTAAGAGTATGGAAGATAAGGTAAAAAGGATAATCTCCCTGGTCCCTTCGAGTATAGAGATTTTATGCTTTCTTGAGTGAACTTCCTCGCTAATATCCACTATAGTCTGATTATCTGCGCATTTTTCTCCAAGGAGTGAATGGCCTGCATCCCATCCACCTTCTACCATAAAAACTAACATCTATAATCCAAATCAAAACCTACCCAGGAAATTGATAAATAAAAAAAGTGCATTTGATTTCTCTGTTATCATTTTTTTCGTATTGACTTTATATTGGATATCCATTATAGTTTAATACAACATCTTGTGGAAATTGCTAAGGAACCATTGTCTGAAAAGTTGGCCTCCTAGATGCAAGATGATGAAAGATAGGCCAGAAAGGATGATCTCTCAGGACCCACGATCTTCTGTACCTAACTGTACCCAGTTTTTTTGGTGGGACTGAGAGAGTCGCAGAATTTATTAAATCCACCTTAGTCGGATGAAGAAACATATGGAGAGAAGATACCATGATTACTGAGATAGAGAAAAGAGATGGCAAAAAGGTGGCCTTTAAGGCCGAAAAGATTACAAATGCCATTACCAAGGCTGGAAAGGCAACAGAGGAGTTTGATGAGAAGGTAGCTAAAAGGCTTACCATCAAGGTTTTAAATTTAGCTACTCAGGTAATTGGGAAGGAGCCCCCAACAGTAGAAGA
>JAUWZC010000188.1 GCA_030615565.1 Desulfobacteraceae bacterium
ATTATTACTTTGCTGGTTTATAATTATTTGTTCTTTTACTGCTTCTGCAATTGGGAAGCAATTTTTTTCTCCCAATATGGATGGAATTAAAGATACTGCAGTTTTTAAATTGCAGATTACCACTGCAAAAGAGAATATAAGCCGGTGGATGTTCGAAATAAAAGATTTAAGCGGAGAAGTAGTTCGCACATTTAAAGGAGACGGTCCTCCGCCTGATAAGCTAGTATGGGATGGTAAAAGCGAGAATCAGTTTTTGGTTTCGGATGGAGTTTATACTTATACTTTCACTATTATCACAAAAGCTGGAAATGAAGTAACCCTTTCTCCTCAGGAGATAGTGGTCGACCGAACTAATCCCAGTGCATCTGTTTCTGTAGATCTTGATAGTTTTTCTCCCAATGATGATGGAGTAAGAGATAAGGTAACTTTTTTCATGGAAAGATTTGATATAAATGGAATTAATAGCCAGCTATTAGTTATCCAGGATAAAAATAATAATGCGGTAAGAAATTTTTTGGGAATTAAGGATACCATAACTTGGGACGGTAAAGGAGATTTTGAGGAGGATGTTCCAGATGGTACCTACAATTATTGTTTAATTGTTCAGGATAATGCGGGCAACCGTTTCAGGACGCCAACTCAAAAGATACAGGTAGATCGAGAGGCCGTAGTTTCTTCCATTGAAGTAGATAAGGTAATTTTTTCTCCTAATGAAGATGGGGTTAAAGATATTCTGGAGGTCAACATTAGCGTTCCTGAGAATGCATCAATTGACAACTGGAAACTAAGTATTTTAAATTCAGTTGGCAAGGTGGTTCAAAGTTTTTACGGCGAGGGCGAGCCATATCATAAGATTACTTGGGATGGAAAAGATAAAAAGAAAAGGACTGTCAAAGATGGAATATATCACCTGGTTTTAGCAGAGACGGATAAGGCAGGAAATACTGTAGCTTCAGTACCGGTGGCTGTTGAAGTAGATAATAGCCCGCCGACTTGCCGGATTGGATTGGATAATAAGCTCTTTTCTCCGAACGGCGATAACGTCTTAGATGATGCCACAATCTCCTTGAAGATTACAGATGCTCATTATCTAGAATGGAAACTATCTATATTAGACGATGTTGGCAAATTGGTGAAAATATTTGCTGGCAAGGGGGAAAATCTGGAAGAGAGTCTGGTATGGGATGGTAAGGATGATAATAAGAGGGATGTTATTGATGGTAATTTTACATATTTACTCGAGGCAACCGATATAGCTGACAACAAATATCGTACCTCCCCAGGATCTATTCAAATAGACAGGACACCTCCAGTTATAAATGCAGAAGCATCTCCTATGCTTTTCTCTCCAAATAAGGATGGAATAATGGATGAGACGAGCTTCATTTTTAAAATTCGTGATGCAAGCCCTTTAGATCACTGGAAGTTAGAAATAGAAGATTCCTCTGGAGAGACTGTTAAAGTGTTTAAGGATAAGATAAATATTGAGGGAAGCATTCAATGGGACGGAAAAGGTGACAGTAAGAGAACCTTACCTGATGGTACGTATAGTTGGACAGTAGAGGCTCTTGATATGGTTGGGAATAGTTCCAAAATATCTCCGCAGAAGATTGTTATTGGAGCTACCAGACCCACTATCTCGGTTAAACCAGATTTGGATATATTTTCACCCAATGCAGATGGTTTTAAAGATTCTGTGAAATTTAGTCTTGAAGTTAGTGCCTTTAACAGGATAAAAGAGTGGAAATTGAAGATTATGAAAGTTAAAGATGAGGTAGAACGGACATATACAGGGCTTGGGAATCCACCGCCAGCGGTTTCCTGGTTTGGAGAGAAAGATAATAAGAAACCCCTTCCTGATGGTAAATATAGTTATACCTTTGAAGTCACTGATGAAGTAGGTAATTATGTTGCTACACCTTTGGAATCTATTGTTATCGATAACACTAAGCCCCAGGTAAGTGTAAGCGTCCAGCCAGCTATATTTTCTCCAAACGGTGATGAATTCAAAGACAAGGTTAGTTTTGTTTTAGAGTATAGAGATGAAAGTTCTGCTGAGCAGTGGGACTTAGAAATAGAAAATTATGAAAATAAAATTTGTAGGAAATTTTCTGACAAAGATAATCCTCCTTTTACAATTGTTTGGGAGGGTAAGGATAAAGATGGTAACATCTTAAAAGATGGCATTTATAACTATTTGTTAAGGGTTCAAGATATAGTGGGTAATTCAATAAACACCACCAGGAAAATTCTTAAAATCGACAATACCCCACCACACGTGCAACTTTCTGTCGAACCGACTCTCTTTTCACCAAATAATGATGGTGTAAAAGATACTACAACTTTTTATTTTGATTATAGAGATGCCAGTGATATAGCTGAATGGATTCTCAAAATTACAGGACCTGAGCCGGCGTTGAAAACATTTAAAGGGATAGGAAGACCATCGCAAATTATATCCTGGGATGGGAAAAACAATAGAGACAATATTCTTCCTGACGGGGTTTACAATGCAGTCTTAAGCATTAAAGATGAGGTAGGAAATGAAGGTAAAAGCCCCTCAATTCAGATAAAGATTGATACTTTCAAACCCGTGGTGTCTGTGGTAACTGAGGAAGAGCCTGTTAGTGCTTTTATTCCTATGGTTTCTATTAGCAAGGAAACTGATCGCGGTATGGTAATATCTCTGGCTGCAGAGCTCCTTTTTGATTTAGCGGAAGAAGAGTTAAAGCCCGAAGCTAAGGTGACACTAAATAAGGTTGCTCATGTTATTAAAAAATATCCTGAGCGTAAGATAAGCGTGGAAGGGCATACTTGTAATTTGCCCATTCATACTCCCCTGTTTTCTGACAACCAAGCACTTTCTGAAGAAAGGACAAAATCTGTACTAAGATATTTTGTAGAAGAGTTAAAATTTTCTCCTGACCGATTCACTACCAAAGGTTTTGGTGATACAAAGCCCATTGCACCCAATGCTACTGAGGAAGGAAGAAGAAAAAATCGGAGAGTGGAGATTATATTGGTAAAATAGGAGGATAAGTTACATGATTACTGTTGATTTAATGGAGGTTATTCGTAGAAGTTTTACTATGGTTATTCTTGTTTTTTGTTCTGTTTTAGCTCTGTCTTTTACTATAGAACGATGGTGGTTTTTCCATAGAATCAAACTGGATGTAGGAAACTTTATGACTATCGTGAAAAAATATATTGAAGAAAGAAAATTCAATGAGGCATTAGAGCGCTGTAAGTCAACTCAAAATCCATTGGCAAGGCTCGTAGAGGTTGGCATAATGAATCATCAAAAAACGAAATCACAATTAATAGAATTAATGAATGCAACACGTTTGGAAGAACGGTTGAAAATGGAACGATTTACAATAATATTAGGGACACTGGGAACCATTTGTCCATTTATTGGTTTGTTTGGTACAGTGATAGGTATTATTAAGGCTTTTCACGATTTGGCAGTTTCTGGCTCTGGCGGGCCATCGGTTGTCGCAGCGGGGATTTCAGAAGCCTTACTAACCACAGCTACAGGACTGGCCATAGCTATTCCTGCTGTAGTAATGTTCAACTATTTTATGAGGAAAGTCAGAAATCTTTCAATTGTGTTGGAAGCCAATCAGATGCGAGTAGTGAACTATCTGAATGTCGATTAAAAGGAGTTTAAGAATGGAAGAAGGGACCTCCATAAATAAAATAAATTTAACTTCCTTGGTAGATGTCTCTCTGACTCTTGTAATCATATTTATGGTGGCTGCTCCTTTTGTAATGCAGACTGGTATAAAGGTTACTTCATCGAAAATGGGAGCTGCTAAAGGTAAAGTTGTCCAATCTGAAAATGTAAACATTTATCTGAGCGCTGATGGAAAAATTAAAGTAAATGGACAGCCTGTCTCATGGGAACAACTAGCAGGTGTTCTAAAAGTAGCTATTCCAAAAAGTAAAGATCGCATGGTAATACTTCTTGCCTCGCCAAAGAATCATGTAAAACAAATAGTAGATATACTAGACTGTGCAAGGCAGGAAGGGGCCGTGAAGTTGGCAATTTTGAAGGAGCGATGAAAGAGCCAAATACAAGGAAAATAATATATGGCTGAGTCAAATTTATCCAATGTTGAAGAAGAAAACATTACAACACTTGAGATAACTCCTCTGGTGGCTGTAGCACTAGTTTTAGTGATAATATTTATGGTGACAGCCCCTCTTTTTCTACAACCTGCGATGAAGATTGTCTTACCCAAGGCTATTACAGGTGAGGCAGAGGAAAGGGAGAACGTTACAATCAGCATCTCCCAATATGGCAAATGGGCAGTTAATGAAGAAGAGCTTCCCTTTGAGAATGTTCATTTGCTTCTCAGTAGAAAAATAGAGAAAACCAGGGATAAGTATGTTATAATCAGGGCCGATCAGCAGGCACTTCATAAATGGCTCCTCGAGGCAATGAGTATCAGTAAAGAATGCGGAGCAAGGACGGTTTCTATCAAGGTAGAACGGAAACAAAAGAGGTAGAAGA
>JAUWZC010000110.1 GCA_030615565.1 Desulfobacteraceae bacterium
CCACCAATTAATGCTCAGGGCTGGCATGATCAGAAAGCTGGCAGCAGGAATCTATACCTATCTTCCATTTGGCCTGATGGCCATTAAGAAGACAGAAAATATTGTCCGGGAAGAGATGGATAGGGCTGGTGCTATTGAACTCTTGCTTCCAGGCGTACAGCCAGGTGATTTATGGATGGAAAGTGGTCGATGGGATTATTATGGACCAGAGCTTCTAAGGTTCAGGGATCGACACAACAGAGAATCATGCTTGGGACCAACCCACGAGGAGGTAATTACTGACCTAGCGCGAAGGGAAATCCATTCATACAAACAATTGCCCATTAACCTGTATCAGATCCAGACTAAGTTCAGGGATGAGATCAGACCGAGATTCGGAATCATGAGAGCACGGGAATTTATCATGAAGGATGCCTATAGCTTTGATATAGATGAAGAGGGTGCAGGTAAGAGCTATGAGAGGATGTACGCTGCTTACGAGTCTATCTTTAGAAGGTGTGGTCTAATATTCCGGGCAGTCGAGGCAGATACAGGCCCTATAGGCGGAAGTTTTTCTCACGAATTCATGGTCTTATCAAATAGTGGTGAAGACGATATTGTAAGCTGTCAAAATTGTCAGTATGCATCCAACTTAGAAAAGGCAGAGGTAATAGTAAGAGAGGGTGATATCAAAGATATTGAGAAAGAAAAAACTCTACAAATTGTAGATACACCTGAAATTAGAACCATAGATGAGGTAACTAAATTTTTATCTATTAGCCCCCAAAAATTGGTCAAAACCCTTATCTATCAAACTGAGCATGGACCTGTAGCTGTTTTAGTAAGAGGGGATCATGAATTGAATGAAACCAAACTAAGCAATGTACTTAATGTTCAAGAGCTTACTATGGCAGATCCGGAAACTGTATTTGATGTAACTGGTGCCCCTATGGGCTTTGCAGGGGCTATTGGCCTAAAGGTAAGAATAGTTGCTGACCTTGCCATTAAGGAGATAAAAAATATGGTAATGGGGGCAAACAAGAATGATAAGCATGTCCTCAATGTAAATGAAGGCAGGGATTTTCATGTAGAGCAATATGCAGATTTAAGGATGATAACTTCCTCTGACCCATGCCCTAGGTGTGGAGGGAAGCTAAGATTTGGTAAGGGAATAGAGGTTGGCCAGGTCTTTAAGTTAGGAACCAAGTATTCTACAACCCTTAAGGCCAACTTTCTGGATAAAAATGGCCGGGAAACTCCCATTATTATGGGATGTTATGGTATAGGTATAGGAAGAGTCGTTGCAGCAATTATTGAACAAAGTCACGACGAGAATGGTATTATATTTCCTGTATCTATTTCTCCTTTTGAGGTAACGATCCTACCCCTTGAAATACATGAGGCCACTGTTAGAAAAGTGGCTGAGAACTTATACCAGCATCTGAATGATTTGGGCCTCTCAGTCTTTTTCGATGACAGGGATGAAAGACCAGGCTTCAAGCTCAAGGACGCTGATCTTTTAGGCATACCTGTGAGAGCCACTGTCAGTTTAAGAACACTTAAAAGTGACTCTGTTGAGATCAAGTTACGTTCTAATCAAGATCTCAGATTAATATCCATAAACAAAACCCCTAAAGCGATAAAGGAGGTTGTCCAAAGCCTCTATGATTCGCTTAAATGATATAACCTCAAATATTCTCTCTTATCATCCTATCGCAGATATAGGTTTGATTGAAAAGGCATATGTCTATTCAGCCAAGGTTCACAAGGGACAGGTCCGTTTATCCGGGGAGCCATACCTTACCCACCCCTTAGAAGTTGCTGGAATTCTTACCAAAATGAAGATGGATGAAGTTAGTGTCGCCTCTGGTCTCCTCCATGATACAGTTGAGGATACATTAGCTGAGCTAACAGAAATTGAACATCTTTTCGGCAAAGAGGTGGCAGGCATAGTAGATGGTGTTACCAAAATCAGTAAGATACATTTCTTGAGAAAAGAGATACAACAGGCAGAGAATATAAAAAAGATGATTCTTGCTATGGCTACCGATATCAGAGTCCTTCTCGTTAAGTTGGCAGATCGATTGCATAATATGCAGACCCTCGGCTTTCAACCACCTGAGAAACAGGGAGCAATAGCAAAGGAAACCCTTGATATTTATGCACCTCTTGCAGGAAGGATGGGTATCTACTGGCTAAAGTCAACCTTGGAGGATCTCTCCCTTTTTTATCTTGAACCAAAAAATTACGAGGATATAAGGTTAGGCATTGCCCAGAGGCAAGAGGGACAGGAAAAATTTATTAGAGAGATAAAGGAAATTTTATCCAAGAAATTAAGTGAGTCCACTATAAAAGCCACGATAAAGGGAAGAAATAAGCATTTTTATAGTATTTATCAAAAGATGATGGAGCAGGATCTGAATGTAGACCAGGTCTATGATATACTGGCCTTCAGGATAATAGTAAATTCTGTAAAGGACTGCTATGAGGTTTTAGGCCTGATCCATTCTATGTGGAAACCAGTGACAGGTCGTTTTAGGGATTATATCTCTCTACCTAAGGCCAATATGTATCAGTCTTTGCACACCACGGTAATCAGCTCTCTGGGTGAAAGAATGGAGATACAGATAAGAACATGGGATATGGACAGAATCTCCGAGGAGGGGATTGCTGCTCACTGGAGGTATAAAGAGGGAGATGGGTCGGGGAAAGAGATGGACAGGCAATATTCATGGATGAGGCAATTGTTAGAATGGCAGAAAAGCCTGACTGACCCAAAGGAATTTTTAGAAACAGTTAAGTTGGATCTTTTTAGCAGTGAGGTCTATGTTTTTACGCCTAAAGGCGAGGTAAAGGAACTTCCCAGGGGAGCAACCCCTATTGATTTTGCTTATAGTATCCATTCAGAGATTGGGAATAGATGTATAGGTGCTAAGGTAAACGAAAAAATAGTCCGCTTAACCCATCAGCTTAAAACCGGAGATATAGTTCAGATTCTTACCTCTAAAAATCATAAACCTAGTAAGGATTGGCTAAAGTTTGTAAAGACATCCACAGCCAGGACCAGGATTAGACAATGGATAAAAAAAGAAGAGAGGAAAGATAGTCTAACTATTGGAAGGGATATCCTGGAAAAAGAGCTTAAAAAAGTTAACCTTAATTTATCCAGGTTACTCGGTAGCGAACAGCTTTTAGATGTTGTCCATAGATTTTCACTAAAAAGTGTAGACGATCTTTTAGCCAATATCGGTTATGGCAAAATCTCAGCAAAGCAGGTTTTAAACCGGCTTGTTCCCCATTTAGGGATAAAAGAGGATAAGGCAGAGGGCTTTGTCCAGAAGATAGTTCACAAGATAAAAAGAAAAAGGGAAGACACCGGGATTAAGATTAAAGGAATGAGTGATATGCTCATTCGCTTTGCAAAGTGCTGCCACCCACTAGCAGGCGAATCAGTTATCGGTTTTATTACCAGGGGAAGGGGAGTCACTATTCATTCAAAAAAATGCCGGTTCATTAGAGATGCTGATCCAGATCGGTTAGTAGGGGTAGAATGGGAACCTTCCGAGGATGTAAGTTATTTAGCAAGATTAAAGGTTACCAATATCTCTAAAAAAGGTATGCTGGCAAATTTAAGTGCTATATTTACCCAATGCGAGGCCAATATTTTAGATGCAAATGTGCAGACAACTATTGATAAAAAGGGAATATCCACCTTTACCATTGAAGTCTCTGATTATGCTCAATTAAGAGATATTATCTTAAAAATTAAGAAGATTAAGGAGGTTTTAAAGGTGGAGCGGGTTTGATTCTACTTCCCTTACCACCAGCCCTGATCTTAGACACCTTGTGCAGACCTTGATTTTTTTAGTCTGGCCTTTCACTTTAACTCTCACCGTTTGGAGGTTTGGATACCAACGTCTTTTAGTCTTATTGTTTGCATGACTCACATTATGTCCTACAACAGGTCTTTTGCCGCATATTTCACACACCTTAGACATTCTATTATTTCCTTTAGTTTTTTATTTATTGTCTGGTAACTATTCACCGCAGAGACGCAGAAATCGCCGAGTTTTAGTTTCCCTTTGTCCCGCAGGCAGCGGGGCAAAGGGAAAGTCATTCACCTCTGCGGCCTCCGCGTCTCTGCGGTGAATGCCTATTACTTTTAAGCTAACTCCATTTAACAGATTCCCCCATTTTTAACAACTCATTGATTAGGATATCTACCTCATTTGTTATTAGATCATATGCATTGCTTAAGGGAGGGCTAAAGATAGTTTCATATTGAGAGATTCTTGCTAAAGGAATCTCTTCACCTATCATCAGAAGAACCCTCTCACCTATCCTGCTGACCTCCCTTGGACCCAGCATCTGGACACCAACCAAGGTCTGTTTATCTGGATCAGCGATTAACTTAGCCCAAAAATCCTCCCCATTAAACATCTTCTTTCGAGTAGTCGCCTTTCTAACTACTGATAAAACCTCCAACCCCTCTCTCCTAGCTACACTTTCTTTTATCCCCACAGATACAATTGTAGTTCCAAAGATTTCTGCCCCGAATGTGTTTAATAATCCCAAAAAAGGCACGATATTACCGAATTGAATATTCCGCCCAATGACCCTTCCGTTCCTATTGGAGTATGTTGCCAATGCCGTAATTATCTTTTTCTTATTTAACATATACCATCCCTCAATGCAATCTCCAGCTGCATAGATACAGGGATCACTTGTTTGAAGGTACTGATTCACCTCAATTCCACCGGTCTTACCAATCTTCAATCCAGCCTTTCTTGCCAGCTCCACATCCGGAACAATCCCTTTGGCCACAAGAACCCAGTCTGCCTCAACTGTTTCACCGTTTGAGAGAAAGAGCCTAATCTCGTCTTTCCCGGGCTCTGCTCTTATAACAGACGCAGACAGGTGGACTGAGACCCCTGCACCTTTGATAAGAGGATTCAGTTTTTCACCCATATCAGGATCAAGCTGCTGGGAAAGGAGGCTGTTAGAGGATACCATAATAGAAACAGATGGATAACCTTTTTTAATCAGTGTTTCAGCCATCTCTAACCCTATTATTCCTCCACCGAGAATAACAGCTCTTTTTCCTTCGGGCATGACCGATTCTATCCTTTTAGCATATCTTAATTCTGTGGTAAGAAAGTGTACCCTATCTCCAACGAGATCTGGAATGTCTGGCATTTTATTACTGGCCCCAGTATTAATTACCAATATGTCATAGGGTATTTCTTCTCCATCAACCTTAATAGCCTTCTTTTCTCTGTCAATAGAGTCTACATTCTTTTCCGTGTGGAGCCCTATTCTCTTTTTCTCAAACCATGGAGGTGTAGCATAAAACATATCTTCAAAGGATAATGTATTCCTGAGAACAAATGGCTGTTCACATGGTGTATAAGCGGTCCTTTCCCTTCTTGTATAAATATCAATCTGTGCAGGATTACCCAGAAGTCTTAAGGTATTTGCGCAGACAATACATGCACCACCTCCACCAACCATAACAATCTTCACTTTAGTCTCCTGTTTAGGATTGATTTTCTTTTTATTTGACGGGTAAGATATACGTAAAAGTTTAGCTATCAGAAGGGATGGCTAAACTTCAATGAAAAATGAAAAATTTAAACGGGAAATGTTAAAATTATATAAAAAACCTCCTTGTTTTGAAATTTTAATTTTGCATTTTGCAATGATGTCTTGCAGTTATTTCTAACTGCAAGAGGGTTAAGATATACCCTATGGATTTTTAGATGCAAGAAAAAAATGTTGGTAATGTCCGTAGTCTGTTGTCCATAGTCATTTGTACTTGCTTTCTAAGTACTTATCCTTGTCCGGGTTGTGAGCCATGAACACAACACACCTAACAAACCCAACGACTCAACAAATAACTATTAACTGATAACGGATAACTTACATCACTAAAATATAAAAGAGGGTCCCTTGCCGTTAGAACTTCATTCCCTAAACCATGGCCGGATTGCCTTTGGCTTTTTTAACATTGAAACTGATCTTCTCCTCCTGGAGAAATACTTCTTTTTTGCCCATTTCTTCTGCAATATGGTAAAAAAATAGCTTCATGGCAAGGCCATGAGATAGACGAAATTGCCTTACCAGGATATGTAATCGAGAGATCTGGTGATGTGGGTAACCTTATGGGTGCAATCCAGTGTATAGATCTAAGGGGATTTATCGGAGGCGTCTATCAACTTTTCCCATTTCCCCAGAGTCCTGAGCAGTTCAAACAGAAACCGGATGGAGAAGCAAATAGGCTATGTTAGAAAAACTAATCAACAAATGGGGCCAACCAGCCAAGATCCCAGTGAAGTTAGAAGCCGGATCACAGAAGGTAAGAATAGCTGAACTTCTATTTGGCAAGGCAGTCTTTCAGGAGTTAGTGGCTTATGTATGGCAAGGTGGGATGCCTGGATGGGAGGATAATCTCAGGCCAGCCTATGTCTTAGCAATGAAAGAGGCAATCAACTCGAGCACTTCCCCTATCTTTAAAGATTTTGAATTGTGAATTTAGGGATTGTGGATTTTAGGCACTTTTTAATTATTCCATTGCCAAAAAATTGTTTGGATCAAGTCTTACCATAGAATCAGGTATGGGTTCTATGTCGTGGTCCTTTAAAAGTTTTAAGAAGACCCCTGATTGAGTTGAAGATAACTGGATAATAAGGCTGAATAGGTCGTCTAAGTTGTTACATGGAAAAGGAATCCCTCTTTCATTTACCTCAGTAATATGCCTGTGTGAGAGGGCTGAAAACCATACCTCGAGCTTAAAGTCTTTAGCTATCCTTTTAAATCCCTCAAAAACATCCCTCCCGCTCTCTACGAAATCAATACCATCAACAATGAGGGTATCTGGTATAAAATCGATCTCGCTCACCAGATTGTTAAGGTTTTTCCGAAGCCTGTTAAGGTCAAAACTTTCTTTCAAATAGGCGAGGATTATCCTGTTTTTATCTAAGCGAGTCCGAACCTCATAAACATCTTCCATATTCAGGACCTTAACAAGATCATAGAAGATGACATTATAATAGGAGGTAATTTTTTCCGGTGCATCTTTGAGGGAAACATGGACCAGTTTCTCCTCCCGGAAGAGCTTATCAAATGCAATATGGATCAGGCATGAGGTTTTCCCGATGCCTGCCCGGGCCATGAGAACCCCCAGATTACCCTTGCCCAATCCTTCATAGGCAGACCCTTCCAGTATCTTTAAAGGGCTGACCTTTAAGAAATCTTTCATCCCTTCCCCCTCTTTGATTTTTCTTTATACCTTTCCTTTAACTCCTCTTCTACTGATTCAGGCACCTTTGAATATCTGGAAAACTCCATGGTAAACTCTGCCTTTCCTTGAGTTAAAGATCTCAGGGTGG
>JAUWZC010000322.1 GCA_030615565.1 Desulfobacteraceae bacterium
GTGGGAAGGATCATAACAAAGGTAGCAATTACTGCTAAGGCAATTAGTTTTGGATAAATTCTCTTTCCCATAACATATCCTCCTTATTATAAATAAATGTAAGATATAGCACCTTTGACAGTGAAATAAATCTTTACACCCCCTTTCTCTATTTCATTGTTTTAAACAAGATTTTAACTATAATATGCTAGAATAGCAAGTCAAGGGATTTTGTTTTTAAAATCTAGTTTTAAAGGTGATAATCGTGTACAGGACCTGGAAGTGATGCTAAAAACTACATTCTGGAAATTATCATGAAAAGACAAGAGTGGAAGAATTTACTGCTAATCCTTATTCTCCTAAGCCTTCCTATTTTATTTTCATGTGCAAAAAAGAGTGGTCTTGAGGAGATAAAGGAATCTGGGAAAATCACTGTTATAACGAGGAATAATGCCCACTGTTATTACACCTACCGGGATAATCCCATGGGCTTTGAATACGATTTAGCCAAGGCCTTTAGTGATTATCTGGGTGTATCATTAAACGTCGTCACATCCCACTGGGGAAAGCTTTTCGATGTACTCAACGATGGAGGGGGCGACTTTATCGCAGCCAGCTTGACCATCACGCCATCACGAGAGAAACTAATAGATTTTTCTGATGAATATCTTGCCATCCAACAACAGGCTGTCATTCATACGAGTAATTATAAGACAAGAAAAATTGAAGACCTAAAAGGAAAAACCATACATGTGCGCCGTGGTACATCCTATGAGGAGCGATTGAATGAGCTTAAAAATGAGGGCTTAGATATTACTATCCAGCTGCATGAAGATACACCTACTGAGGAGCTTATCAGGATGGTTGCGGAAAAAGAGATCGAGGTCACTATAGCTGATTCCAATGTCGCCTTCTTAAATCGCCGATACTATCCAGATGTTAAGATTGCCTTTCCCATAGAAGAGCAGCAATCTTTGGCATGGGCTGTAAAAAAGGGAGAAGCAGGACTACAGAAGGCAATAAATGAATTTTTGAAAAAGATAAAAGAGGACGGAACCTTTGCAAAGATCTACAAAAAGTACTATTCAAATGTGGAGATTTTCGATTACGTGGATCTCAAAAAATACCACCGAAGGCTTAAGACGAGGCTTCCGAAATATAAAGAGATTATAAAAAGGGCTGCTGAAAAACATGGTTTTGACTGGAGATTGATTGCTGCTATGGTCTATCAGGAGTCCCATTTTAATCCAAGGGCGAAGAGTTTTACGGGTGTGAGAGGAATGATGCAGCTTACCTTGGAGACAGCCAAAGAGATAGGGATTAAAAACCGTCTCGATCCTGAGCAGAGTATTAAGGGAGGCGTCAAATACCTTAAAGAGCTTTATGAGAGATACGACGGTGCAAAAGATCCAGATAGGGTACTCATCACCCTTGCCAGTTACAATGTGGGACATGGGCACATCTTGGATGCCCAGAAAATTGCAAAGGAAAGAAACCTTGATCCCAATAGTTGGTCCTCACTGGAAGTGATCCTTCCACTGCTGCGCTACCGTAAATATTACAGAAAAACTAAAAATGGTTACTGTAGGGGCACAGAGCCGGTTCGCTATGTGAACAGGATACTGACTTACTACGACATACTGAAAAGGGAGGCTATCTCCTGAGGATATTAATTTTTTATTGCATTCCAAATATGCTGTTGATAAAAATCGAGGCATAAGGTATCGTAACCCAATCATTTTCTATTAGAAGAATATTATCATGTCTAATGAGGTTTTCACATCACTACCGGAGGCAGATTCCAGAACGCCACAAGATCTGGTGAAGGAGATTATCTATCAGATTCGCAGACTCATGCAAGCGGGAGAGCCCTTCCATATCCGCCTTTTCGTGTCCAATCCTGGCTCCGGCATTGACATCAATAAAATTAGGACCCCGGTGCCTGCTGTTTATTGAGCATGAGCTGTAACCCTTTGAAATTCTTGTTTAGATGCTGCTTTGAGTTTTTCTAAGGCGCGGGTCTGGGATCTATTCAGGGATGATATTGGATCGATATTTCCTGGACCTCTTCGCAAAAGTCCATGAGTAAGGGAAGGTCGTTATTGTAAAATGATAAC
>JAUWZC010000314.1 GCA_030615565.1 Desulfobacteraceae bacterium
AGGATGTTCTCCGGAGATAACCCACAAAACAGAAAAAGGACTCATCCAAACAGATATCAGAGATGACAGGGAAGCATTGGATGCCTTCAGTAATATCACGGCTGGCATGAATAGCGGCCAAGATTCTATCCTCGTCCAGGAGATGATCAAAGGAAAGAGGGAATTAGTTATAGGGTTAATCAGGGATCCTCAGTTTGGACCATGTGTCATGTTTGGTCTTGGGGGAATATTTACAGAGATTTTAAAGGATGTATCCTTCCGCCTTGCACCTTTGGAGAAAAGGGATGCCCTAGAGATGATGGATGAGATCAAGGCGCATAAGATACTTGGCTCTGTCAGGGGAATGGAGCCTGTTGACAGGGAAATATTGTCAGAAATGTTAATCAAGGTTGGCGAGATCGGGGTAGAAAATGATAAGATAAAAGAGATAGATATCAACCCTGTTATCATATCTGGGAGCAGCCCGATAGCTGTAGATGCCCTTATTGTGCTAGAACCTGCTCCATAGGTCCCAGCTTCCTTGATCACTGTTTGGCTCATTCAACCCAGAACTATCCTTCTCGGAACAGCCTAAGCTGAGATGCTCTGGGCAAAGAGGTCTTCGTTTAGAACATTGGGGTTTTGGTTATTGGAAATTTGTTTCGGCCCACCCTGGCGTGACATTGCTTGAACATACTGTCATCGCTGTAGTATTTCACAACTGGAGTAAAAAAAATGCCTTGCAACCCAGGTCTGGGCCAGGGATTTCGACCTGCCCGCCCATGACGCAATGCCCGAAATCCCTGCCAGTTTATGCTTGGCTATTGCAAGCCAGCTTCGCAAAACGAGGCGAACTGGGCAATGGCAGGCGGGTATTCAAATTTCGGATTTTAAATCTCTACATGTATCTTTGGTTTGCCAGGTACGGGCCGGGAAGGCGGAGTTTCAAAAAACACTATCCTAAGAAAGGAAGGCACTGATATGGCAAATAATAAAATTAAATGGCTTGGACATGCCGGTTTTCAGATTACATCTGAGAAAGAGAAAATAATAATCATCGATCCCTGGTTGACAGACAATCCATTGGCTCCTTGTAAAGCAGAAGAAATTAGGAAAGCCGATGTTGTCCTTGTAACCCATGATCACTTTGATCATATAGCTGATTCAGCTCAGATCGTAAAGGCAACCCATGCTACCCTGGTTGGTATGCCAGAAATTGTAACCAAGTTGAAAGAGGAGGCAGGAATTCCAGACTCCCAGATAGTCTTTGGCATGGGTATGAATATTGGTGGCACCGCCAACTTTGATGGTGTTTCCATAACTATGACCCAGGCCTTTCATTCTTCACACACAGCAAGCCCTGCTGGTTATATTATAAGGCTGGAAAATGGCTTTACTATTTACCATACCGGAGATACTGGCATATTTTCTTCAATGAAAATCCTCGGTGAGATCTTCCATATTAATCTTGCCATGTTACCCATTGGAGGGGTATTTACTATGGATCCAAAGCAGGCCACTTTGGCAGCAAAGCTTCTGGGAGCTAGCACGGTTATCCCTATGCATTTTAAAACATTTCCTATTCTGGAGCAGAATGCCTCATCCTTTAAGGAAATCATGAAGAAAGAAGCGCCAGAGGTTAACGTGGTGGTTCTTGATCCAGGCGAAGAATATATATTGTAGAATCGAGATATTCGGTCTTTCTTGATTGGTACCTCTTTCCAACTGGCCGCAAAAATTGAAAAAATAAAAAAATTCAAATCAAAAATGTGTTTAAAACTTTTCCCTTGACAAATTTTTTCTTTGTCATTATAGGGTGAATCATGAACCAAGTAATAGGAAAAATCTTTATCATGTCATTGAATGGCTGGTGGTGGCTTATCTCCCATCAGGAGGTGAGTCCGCTGAAACCGGCATAATATTATAAAATAAAAAAACCGTGGGCTCGCTTCCATAGGGCCCACGGTTTTTTTTGGTATCATCAAAGAAAGACCGTGGGTCAAAGATCCCACGGTCTTTTTTATTTGGAATCCTAAAACATCTTTTAAACAAGGAGGGATACAAAATGATAAAAGAATCTATTGCAAAGGTGGTTCAAGGGGATGATCTAACAGAAAAAGAGATGGAAGGCACTATGGATGAGATTTTAAACGGTAAGGCAACACCTGCCCAGATCGGCTCGTTTATCACGGCCCTTAGGATT